>JBASWK010000032.1:0-34543 GCA_049276435.1 Gallionella sp.
CCTTCCCCCTGCTAGGGGGAAGGAGTAGGTTCGCTATGATTTTAATTACAAATCACCATGTTAGAGTTAACAAATCAAAACAGGTGCATTTTCAGAAATGCGCCATAAATTGTGTAGATACCTATGCACCCACGGGGACGCACGCCGCCACTTAAATCCCCCCTGCGCAACGCCGCCAGTCTCGCAATCGCGGCGGTTGCGCCCGCTAGGCGATCCCATGCCAATAGCATTTCCCCGAAAGCGGGTTATTCCCGCCATTCGTTCAATTCATACCCCGTGCTGCGCCCGCCGCCTGCGGTTTTGCGCAACACGCCGCGTTGCAGCAAGTCGTTGAGGTCGCGCAGGGCGGTGTCTGGGGAGCATTTGGCAATCGTCGCCCATTTTTGATTGGTGAGCTTGCCCTCGAAGCCGTCCAGTAGTTTGTTCAGCAGCTTCACTTGCCGTTCGTTGAGCGACAAGGTTGCCCACAGTTGCCAATAGCGCGCTTTGCGCAACACCGCGTCCAATGTGCCATGCGCGTGTTCAACGGCGCGATGCAGGGCATCAAAAAACCACAGCAGCCACGCCGTCACATCCAGCGTGGATTTTTGCGTCTGTTCCAAGATGTCGTAATAGGCGTTGCGCTCACGCTGAATCTGCGCGGACAGGCTGTAAAAGCGTTGCGGACTGCCATCGGCACGCGCCAGTAGTAAATCGCCCAAGGCGCGGGCGATGCGACCGTTGCCATCGTCAAACGGGTGCAAAGTGACCAGCCACAAATGCCCCAACCCCGCTTTCATCAACGGCGGCACGTTGGCGGGCGCGTTGACCCAATCGAGAAAGCGCGACATTTCGGCAGGCAAATCCGCCGCTGGCGGGGCTTCAAAATGCACGCGCTGCCGCCCAATCGCCCCCGACACCACCTGCATCGCCCCGTTGGCATCATCGCGCCAACTGCCTACATTGATTTTGGACAACCCCGCGTAGCCCGTGGGAAACAACGCGGCGTGCCAGCCGAATAAACGGGCGGGCGTGACGGCGGCTTGGTTGTTGATGGTCGCATCCAGCACCATTTCCACCACGCCTTCAACATGGCGATCAACGGGTGCTAGCGCGCCGATGTCCACCCCCAAACGGCGGGCAATCGACGACCGCACCGATGCCACATTCAACGCTTCACCCTCGATTTCGCTGGTCTTCACCACATCATCCGTCAACGCGACCAAACTCGCCTGATCGCGCAACGTCATCCCCACATCCGACAACCGTCCCAACAACCGCCCCTGAGCGCGACTCACCTCCGCCAACGGTTCAGCCAATGCCGCCCAGTCAAAACGCCAGCTCGGCCAATCGCCAGACTGCCAGATGTAAGTGTGATTATCGTTGTTCATGCGGGGATTATAGCGCATATTCGACGCGGAATATGCGGTGATTAAGCGGGATATTCACCGCAAAGGGGATGTTTTGCAAAATACCTTCCCGTATTGCATACGGGCTACACCGTCATTCCGACGCGTCACCCAATCCCGTCATTCCGACGAAAATCGGAATCCAGTTCCAAAAACCAGCCTCGCGCAGCGAGACAACAATGGGTTTTGTCCGCTGCGCGGATTTTTGTTTTGGCTGGATGCCCGCTTGCGCTGGTATGACGTTGTAGGGCGACAATAAGCGAAGCGCATTGCGCCGAATGGTTGATTACAAAGCGAAATCACATACGGCGCAATAACGATTGCGCGCTACCGTACTCTTGGAATACGACCTCTTGCTGCTATTGTAGCTGTTCCCGAAACACCTCATCCTCTTTTCGCCTTTTCTCCTCCTCCGCCGCTAGTTTTTTCTTAGCCTCTCTTATAGCGGTGAGGCGTTTAAGCTCTTGGTTTGCCACGGGTTTAGCAGGTTCAACCGCTGAGGCGACGGGTGCGCTGACGATGGGGGTAGCGGGTGTTTTATCTGCCACGGGCGGGATGGCACGCTCCGCCGCTAGTTTTTGTGCCTGTGCCGCAGCCTTTTCCTTTTTTATGGCGGCGAGGCGTTTCGACTCTTGGTCTTCCACGGGTTGGGCGAGTTCGGGAACGGGTTTGGCAGGTTCAACCACGGGCGCGACAGGCGCGCTGGCGATGGGGGGTGCGGGTGTGTTGTCGGCTGGTGCGGAATGATTGCCCATCACGCCCCACGCCGCCGCGACCAATACCCCGCCGAATACCACACCGATGAGTTTGTCTTTTGGGCTGCGAACTTCTTTGACCACTATATTTTCCACTTCCTCAGGCGCACGTTTGTGCAATCTGGCGAGTTCGAGTTGTTGGGCGGAAATTTTTTGCTTGAATTGCGCAACACAGCTTTGTTGAGCAAGTTCCGCTGCGTGCAGTGCTTGTTCCATGTGTTCAATGCGCTCTTGCTTCTGTTTAAGTTCTATTTGTTGGCGTGTCAGTTTTATTTGCTGCACTTGGGCTTCGGATTGTTGTTGAGCCAATTGCTGTTGCGCACTTTGGTTGGAGGTGTTGGCTATGGCAAGGCTTTTTTCTGCGGCAGCGGCTCGTTGTTCGGCAAGACGCGCTTGGTCGCGGGCGGCGGTTAGTTGTGCGTCCAACGCCTTGGCGCGCTGCTCCGCTGCGGCGAGTTTGGTCGCGAAATCCTCCGCGCCTTGGGCGAGTTCGTCGCGTTGCTGGTTGAGCTGGTTTTGGGTTTGGATCAACTCAGTTTCGCGCTGTTTAAATTCCACCAAGCGTTTTTGCGTGGCTTGACGCATTTTGTCCAACAACGGGCGGCTAATTGCGGCGAATTTGGGGTGGTCGGTTTTGTTGTCCCAGTCAGTAATATCAAGTGTTTGCACGCCACCGAATCCGAGAGGTGGTTTAGTGTCATCAAAGCTCAATGGCAGTAAAACTTCGCGTTGTTTAGCATGACGAGATTCATCGAGGACATAGTCAGATTTCAATGAGTTTTGCGTCCATACAACCATGACGCAACCGCAGGCATTAAGCTCTTCGGTGATAATTTTTTGCCACTTTGCCCCCATTTGGATACTGGCGTGATCCCAAAACACCGTCCAGCCTTGTTGTTTCAAGGCATCATATAGCGGCCTGACGCGTTCGCGGTCGGCGGTGGAATAACTGAGAAAAATATCGTACATGGCGGCGATTCGTCACTAAAGGCAATGGGGACGAAGGATACCTGATTTTGTTGGGGTTTTGCGGCGGGGAGGCTTTAAATCGGTAGGGTGGATAAGCACAGCGCATCCACCTGAATCTATGGAAAAAAGGGGGATGCGCGATGCTTATCTCCCCTACGAACTACCATCATCAAAAACCGTGTGGATCAATCCGCCACAGCGATTAGATTTTGGATTTTTGGAGGGGATAAGGAGACGCTGATTAAATCTTCCGTTCGTGGTGAGCTTGTCGAACCATGAGCTGAAGATTCAATAAAATCAATATATTAAATTCGTTCACCCTTCGACAAGCTCAGGACGAACGGATTTAATCAGTGCCTCCTCTAACGTTTAAAGCATCACCTGCGTCCCCAGTTCAATCACTTGATTCGCGGGTAGGCGATAGTAGGCTGCCGCACCTTCGGATTGGCGGGTGAGCCAGGCGTAGAGGTTACATTGCCAGCGGGGCATTGCCCCAGGGCCGTCGCTGATGACCGAGCGGGCGACGAAGTAGGAGGTGGTCATGCTTTCGATTTCCAGTCCGAAATCGGCGGCGCGGTTGAGTGCGGCGGGGATGTCGGGTTCTTCGCGGAAGCCGAAGCGTACATCGACTTGATAAATGCCGTTGCTGAGGCATTTGACGGTGAGGCGTTTTTCGGCGGCGATGTAGGGGATTTCTTCATTGACGACGTGTAAAAACAAAATGCGTTCGTGCAGGACTTTGTAATGTTTTAGATTATGAAACAAGGCACTGGGAACAAGCGTGGTGTCTGAAGTCAAATAAACTGCTGTACCCTCTACACGCGGCACGTCGGGCAAACCTGTGCTCACAAAGCCTTCCATCAAAATATCCAGTTTGCGGCGTTGGGCGGCGACCAGCGCGCTGCCTTGTTTCCATGTGGTTAGCAATACAAAAATCACCGCGCCTAACACCAAGGGCATCCAACCGCCGCTGGCGATTTTGGTGGCGTTCGAGCCGAAGAATCCCAGTTCCAAGATGCCGAATAAGGCAAAGCCGATTAACAGCAAGGTGCGATGTTTGCCGCGTCCCGCGATGATGACGAAACTTGCCAACACGGTGGTAATCACCATCGTGCCAGACACGGCGATGCCATACGCGGCGGCGAGTGCGCCTGAGGAACGGAATTGCAATACCAACACAATCACCGCCGCTAACATCAACCAATTCACGGTGGGGATGTAGATTTGTCCACGCTCTTGGTCGGAGGTGTGCAACACCCGCACGCGGGGCAAATAGCCGAGGCGCGAGGCTTGCAAGGTCATGGAATACGCGCCTGAAATGGTGGCTTGCGAGGCAATCACCGTGGCGGCAGTGGCGAGGGCGACCAGTGGCAATAAAAACCAATCAGGCGCAAGCAGGTAAAACGGATTTTGTACCGCAGCGGCATCGCGCAACACCAACGCGCCTTGTCCAAAATAATTGATGATTAAACAAGGCAGTACCAGCGAATACCACGCGATGCGCACGGCTTTCGCGCCGAAATGCCCCATGTCGGCATACAAGGCTTCGCCGCCTGTCAGTGCCAAAAACACGGCTGACAACACCAAAAACGTTGCGCTGGGGTAGTGCAGCGCGAAGTCTAGGGCGTAAATGGGATTCAGGGCTTTGAGTACCACGGGGTTTTGCACGATGCTGACCATGCCCAAAATGCCCAATGCGATAAACCACACCATCGTCACGCTGCCGAACAATCCGCCGATTTTGCCCGTGCCGTGTTTTTGCACTAAAAATAGCCCAATCAAAATCCCCACGGTAATCGGCAAAATCAGTTTTTCAAATTGCGGCGTGGCGACGCTCAAGCCTTCTACGGCGGACAACACCGAAATCGCGGGGGTGATAATCGCGTCGCCATAAAACAGCGCGGCGGCAAAAATGCCCCAGCCGATGATTTGTTTGGCGATGCGCGGGCTGGATTGACTCAAGCGATGTGCTAACGCAGTGAGGGCTAACACGCCGCCTTCGCCTTGATTATCAAAGCGCAATACCAGCCAAACGTATTTCAGCGAAATGATGAGCATCATGCACCAAAACAAAATCGACAAGGTGGCGAGGACATTCGCCTCGGTGAGCGGCATCGGGTGCGCGCCCGCAAAGGCTTCTTTAAACGCGTACAAGGGACTGGTGCCGATGTCGCCATACACCACGCCAAGCGCGGCGAGGGTCAGCGTGGGCAGACTGGAAGAGCTGGTTTTTTGCATGATGACTCCTTGGTTAAATTTCGGGTCGTATTGGGAATAATGTATTGATACAAAACTGCATGGTGTAAGAGCGCACAAATTGCGCGATAGCCTCTCACAACACCCTTCGCGCAATGAATTGCGCTCCTACGTCAATTTCTATTCTGTTTGTCGGGTTAAACTTGACTAAGGTTGAAAGCGATAGCCCACGCCAATTTCGGTTTGTAAATACACGGGTTGGGTGGGGTCGTCTTCGAGTTTTTGGCGCAGGTGGGCGACGTAGATGCGTAAATAATGGTTGTGGTCGCTGTGTGTGCCGCCCCACACTTCGCGCAGTAAATGGCGATGCGTCAGTACCCGTCCTGCGTTTGCCAATAACACGGATAATAATTTAAATTCCATTGCGGTGAGATGAATGGGTTGATGTGATTTGCTGACTAAACGGCGAGTGAGATCCACCTCGACCGTGCCGAATTGCACCACGGGCGTACTGAGTTCGTTATCCGCCCGACTGCGCCGCAGCAACGCCCGCACCCGCGCCAGCAGTTCGCCCACGGAAAATGGCTTGGTCAAATAATCATCCGCGCCCGCGTCCAGCACTAAAATTTTGTCGTGTTCGGTCGAACGCGCCGATACCACCAACACGGGGACTTGCGACCAACTGCGCAAGCGTTGCACAAAATCCACGCCGTCGCCGTCGGGGAGTCCCAAGTCCAACATAATCAATTGCGGTTTGAGGTTGGCGGCTTCTTGTAGCCCTTGCGCCATCGTTTCCGCCTCGCGCACTTGGCAACCTTCGCCCTGCAAGGCTTGGCGCACAAAGCGGCGAATTTCTTTTTCGTCTTCCACCAGTAACACGGTGTTCATAGCTGCTCCTTGGTATGTAGGGGCGCGTTGCAATCCGCCCCTACGTCGTTGTCGCTTTGTATTCCCTCCCCCTAGCAGGGGGAGGGTTAGGGTGGGGGTTGAAACTTTCACCTGTAACGAACCATTCAACCCCCATCCCACCCTTCCCCCTGCTAGGGGGAAGGAGCAGATTGCTCATAGTTTTATTTGTAAATCATGATGTTATGGGTTGACTGTTTTTACCCCGCGTCCTCAGGTTCAATCACAGGCGGCGTGCCGAGTGGCAGGGTGAACGTCACACACGCGCCGCCTACGTCAATATTGTGCGCCGCAATCTCGCCGCCATGCGCTTCGACCACCGCACGGCAAATCGCCAAGCCCATGCCTACGCCGCCGTGTTCGGTTGTACCGCGTTCAAACGGCTCGAACACTTGCTGCAACTTATCGGGTGGGAAACCCGAACCCGCATTGCACAAACTGATGCGCGCCACACCTTCGTCTTGCGCCACGCGCAGCACAATGTCGCTATGCGGCGGCGCGTACTTGGCGGCGTTTTCCAATAAATTGCAAAACACCCGTTCCAGCAATACCGCGTCAAATTCCAGCAACGGCAAGTTGTCCGCCAATTGCACTTTTAAAGTATGCGCTTGCAACGCCGCGCCTGATAACTTCAAACTTGCCCCGATGACTTCTTCAATCGGTTGCCATTCCTTGCGCAATTGCACCAAACCCGAATGCAGCCGCGCCATGTCCAGTAAATTATTTACCATATTATTCAATCGCATGGCTTGGTCACGCAGTGCGCCAGCGGTTTCGCGCAGCGGGTCGGGCAAGGCGTGTTGCGGCAAAGCCAAGGTGTCCGCCAGTCCATACAACACGGTTAAGGGCGTGCGAATATCGTGCGACAACGCCGCCAAAATCGAGCTGCGCAAGCGTTCGGTGACGATTTGCATTTTTTGTTGTTGCGCCACTTCGACAAAATGCAGCCGATCCAGCGCGGTTGCCATTAACGAAGCCACCGCTTCCACCAGTGGGCGTTGTAACACAGGCGCGCTGACCAACATCACCCCGCGAGGACGCGTTACCCCGACCAGCGGCACAATCAGCATGGGCGGGATTTCGCTGCTCAATTCCACCGTTTGCGGCTGGGCAAACACCGAACGCACCATCAAGGCTTCAGCCGCGTTCAGATGCACGGTCGTGCCAGCTAAGGGTAACAACATCTCTTGCAGTGATGGTAATAGCACGCGAGATTCATGCCGCAAGGTTTGTTGCAAAAATTGCTGCACATCCAACACCACTTGCTCCACCGTCACCGCCCCCGCCAAGCGTTGCGCCAACGCATACAACGCCCGCGTTTGTTGCTCGCGCAGCCCCGCCTCCAGCGCACTTTGACGCAAGCCCGTGGTCAAGTGGCTAATCACCAGCGCGACTGCCAACATCACCGCAAAGGTGATGAAATACTCCACATCATTGACGTTAAAGGAAAAACGCGGCGGGACAAAAAAGAAATCGAATAGCGCGATGCTAATGAACGAGGCAGTGATGGCAGGTTTACGCCCTAACTTGACCGCAATCACCACCACCGTCAGCAAAAACAGCATCACGATATTCGCCAAATCCACCCGTTCCAACAAAGGCTGAGTCAACAACGTGGTCAGCGCGCACGCCAACACCGCCGATAAATGGGGCGATAAAGTCGAATTTTGCATCAAATATGCTCCGTCAAACACGCAGGGCAAGCTGCGGACGGGCGCATCATGGCAGGACGGGTGTAAAAATGGTGTAAAGGTTAGTCGTTAGTTGGTAGTCGTTAGTCATTAGTTGGTCGGGGGAAAGTGCGCACCTTCATCGTCACGCGGCGGCATATTAGGCGGATAATTTTGAATTGAGAATTGCTGCTCTGCGGCGCATCTGATTGCCCTGTTCGGGGTGAGTTGCTATACTTCAACGGTCGATGTAAATCAATATAATAGGCAAGTTTAAGGAGAGGGGAATGCGCGATATGAAACAGGCACGTTTTAACATGATAGAGCAGCAAATTCGCCCTTGCGATGTGCTGGAGGGGCGTATTTTGGACTTATTGCATCAGGTTCGTCGTGAGCATTTTGTTCCCTTAGCGCAGCGTGAGTTGGCGTTTGTGGATATGGAGATTCCACTGGGCTACGGCACGCAAATGTGGTTTCCTAAATTAGAAGCACGTGTAGTGCAGGACTTGCAGATCAAACGTAGCGATAGCGTGCTGGAAATTGGTACGGGTAGTGGTTATTTGACCGCATTATTGGCGGCTTTGGCAAGACAGGTGACCACCGTTGAAATCGTGCCTGAGCTGAGTGCCTTGGCACAAAAGAACTTGCAGGCTTATCAATACAGCAACATCACCTTTGCCGTTGGCGATGCGGCGCAAGGCTGGGGAGATGAAACATATTATGACGTGATCGTACTCACCGACTCCACGCCTGTGCTGCCTAGCACCTTTCAAAATAAACTCAATGTGGGTGGTCGCTTGTTCGCCATCGTGGGGGATGCCCCCGTGATGCAGGCGAAATTGATTACCCGTTTATCTGCTGAGGTATTTAGTACCGTGAACATGATGGAAACCAGCAGCGCATCGTTGCAAAATGCCAAGCAGCCAGAGCGATTCGTTTTCTGATTTTCCCTATCAGATTGCATAAACTCACTTGCCGCGCTAGTATCAGAGGTTCCTAATACCACTGCGGCATTGTCTATCCATGAGAATAAATTCTTTATTTTTTGTAAGCTTACTCGGTGCGAGTGGGTTTGCTCACGCGGCGGATTTGCTGGAAACTTTCCGCGCCGCCCAATCTAGTGACCCTGTCTTTGCCTCCGCGCGCGCGTCACAACAAGTTGGTCAAGAAAAACTGCCGCAAGGTCGTGCCTTGCTCATGCCGACGGTCAATCTCAGTGCCGCCAGCACCTTTAACGACAATAATATCCAATACTTAGGCAAGACCATTTTTCCTGGTGGTAATTATCGCTATAACAACAATGGCTACAATCTGAGCTTGTCTCAGCCTTTGTTTCGTTGGCAAAATTGGCTCGCCTACAACGAAGCTGAGTTGCAAGTGGCGCAAACGGAAGCGCAATTTAGATTGGCTGAACAAGACTTAGTCTTACGTACCGCGCAAGCCTATTTTGACGTACTGATTGCCCAAGACAGCGTGCAGCTCGCGGCGGCGCAAAAAAACGCCATCACCGAGCAACTGGCACAAGCGAAACGTAATTTTGAGGTGGGAACCGCTACCATTACCGACAGCCAAGAAGCCCAAGCGCGATTTGATTTGACCCGCGCGCAAGAAATTGCCGCACAGAATAATCTTGAAATTAAGCAGCGTATGTTGCAACAACTCACTAACACTTCCCCTGCGGTACTCAAACGCTTAGGGAAAACCTTCAAGCTGCTCTCGCCCCAACCTGCCAATATGGACAAGTGGATAGAAGATGCGCAGCTTAACAATCCGCAGTTAGCGATTGCTCAAGCTATGACACAACTGGCCGACAAGGAAGTGGAACGCTATCGTGCGGCGCATTACCCGACGCTGGATTTAGTCGCCAATTACGGCAGAAACTATGCCAATGGCGGGACATTCGGGGTAGGTACCGATAGCCGTAACACCAACGTCGGCGTGCAATTAAACATTCCCCTCTTTCAAGGTGGGGCAGTGGACTCTAAATGGCGTGAAGCGGAAGGCAATCGTGAACGTGCCAAAGCCGAATTGGAAAATGCCCGTCGCACCGTCGCCACACAAACCAGTTTGGCGTATTTAGGCGTGGTCAGTGGTATAGCGCAGGTGCAAGCCTTGCAACAAGCACTAACGTCGAGTGAGAGCCTGCTAGAAGCCAGCAAGCTGGGGCAAGAAGTTGGCGTGCGGACGAACTTGGATGTATTGAATGCACAGCAACAGCTCTTCGCCACCCGCCGCGACTTGTACCAAGCTCAATACAACTACCTACTCAGCCAACTACGCCTACGCGCCGCCGCAGGAGCATTGGGGGAGGGCGAATTAGCGCAGGTGAATCAAGCGTTGTATTAAGTTGTTGTGGGCAAATAGTTGAGGGTTGCTAGTTGCTAGTCGAGGGTGAGGGGCGTTGAGTACTAAATTCGATTACGACAGCTCAAACTCCCTCATCCTCAACCCTTCTCCCGCTCGCGGGAGAAGGGAGAAAAGCGTTAACCACAAGTTTAATATTCCCCCTTCCGCAAGTGAGAGAAGGTTAGGATATTACGCATCTACACAACTTTAAATCATTGGTGCGCTCAAGTAATCAAGGTTTATAGCCTCCTATTTCCCGATACAAAACCGACTAAAAATCTCGCCTAGTAAGTCATCGGCGGTGAATTCGCCTGTAATGCTATTCAGGGCGTGTTGGGCGAGGCGGAGTTCTTCGGCGAAGAGTTCGGGGTAGGGCAGCAGGGTGTTGGCGAGAATGAGGTGGTTTTGGGCGAGGTTTAGCGCAATCAGGTGACGTTCGCGTGCCATAAAGATGCCGCTTTCTTGCTGGCGGAAGCCAATCAGTTCCAGTAATTTGGCGCGCAGGGTTTCAATGCCCAACCCCGTTTTGGCGGAAACATAAATGCCGTGTTGCGCGCTGACATCAGGCGCATCGCTGAGCAAATCAGCTTTGTTTAAGACGATCAAATGCGGGATGTGGGCGGGCAGGGCGGCGAGAATGGCGTGATCTGCGGCGGTGATGCCCGCGCTGGCTTCACGCAGCAGCAGAATCAAATCGGCACGTTGCACGGTTTGATGGGTGCGGGCAATGCCGAGGTTTTCCACGGTGTCTTGCGATTCTCGCAGCCCTGCGGTGTCCAAAATATGCAGCGGTACGCCGCGAATCTGAATCATCTGGCGAATCACATCCCGCGTTGTGCCTGCGATGTCGCTGACCAGCGCGACTTCTTCGCCCGCTAACCGATTGAGCAAGCTGGATTTGCCGACATTGGGCTGCCCGACCAAGGCGATTTGCGCACCTTCGCGCAGCAAACTGCCTTGTTTGGCGGTGTCTAGGGTGGTTTGCAATTGGGCTTGCAGGGTGTGTAATTGGCGTTCACGCCGCGTCACGTCCACGTGGTCGATCTCTTCTTCGGGGAAGTCCAACATGGCTTCGGTCAACATACGCAAGTTAATCAAGCCATCGACCAAGCTGCGCACGGCAGCAGAAAAATCGCCATGCAAGGAACGCATCGCACTGCGCGCCGCTTCGGTGGTGGTCGCGGCAATCAAATCTGCTACGCCTTCCGCTTGGGCTAAGTCAATTTTGTTGTTGAGATAGGCGCGTTGCGTGAATTCGCCTGCTTGTGCCAGTCGCGCGCCCAAGCTCAAACAGCGTTGCAGCAGCAGTTGCAACACCGCCGTGCCACCGTGACCTTGCAATTCGAGTACGTCTTCGCCTGTGTAGGAATGCGGGGCAACAAAAAACAGCGCGATACCTTGATCTATCGGCTGTCCAGTTTCGTCATTGAAGTCGCAGTAATGTGCGTGGCGGGGTTTGGGGCATAGTCCCAGCAGTTGCTGGGCGATGTGGGCGGATTGGCCGCCCGAAATACGCACTATGCCCACGCCGCCACGACCTTGTGCCGTGGCGATGGCGGCGATGGTATTAGTGGTTTGCGGCAAGACCTTCTGCCTCTAATCCACGGGTGATGTACCACTGTTGCGCGATGGATAAAGCGTTATTCACCACCGAGTACAGTACCAGCCCAGCAGGGAAGAAGAAGAACACCACGCTGAACACCACGGGCATGATTTGCATCATTTTGGCTTGCAAGGGATCAGGTGGCGTTGGGTTTAAGCGACCTTGCAAAATCATACTAGCACCCATAATCAGCGGCAAAATGTAGTAAGGATCCGCCGTGGATAAGTCCTGTATCCAACCAAAGAACGGTGCGTAGCGCATTTCCACGCTTTCCAGAATCGACCAATACAAGCCAATAAACACAGGAATTTGGATCAGCATGGGCAAGCAGCCGCCTAGCGGATTGATCTTCTCGGTTTTATACAGATCCATCATGGCGCGATTGAGCTTTTCCCTATCATCGCCATATTGCTGTTTCAGTTTTTCTAACTTTGGTGCGACCACGCGCATTTTCGCCATGGAGCGATAACTGGCAGCGGACAACGGGAAAAAGAGCAATTTAATCATCACGGTTAGCAAGATGATGGCGACACCCCAGTTTTGCACGATGCCATGCAAAAAGGTCATCGCCATAAACATCGGTGCGGCGATAATAGTTAGCCAGCCGTAATCAACCGTTAATCCTAGGCCAGGGGCGATTTTATCCAAACTGGACTGGGCAGGACCTACGTACAAGGGGACGGTGATCGCGCCTTTTTGACCGGCTGCAATGGCGGCAACAGGCAAGACCACGCCGACCGAATACAAACCGCTGTCTAATTTGCGGGTAAAGAATTCGTGTTGGGTTTTGTCTTTAGGCAACCACGCGGCGACAAAATAATGTTGCACCATGCCGATCCAGCCATCTGTGCCTTCTTTGGGGTATTCCACCTTGGCTTTATCCATGGTGGAAAAATCGACCTTCTGGAATTTTTCTTTGTCGGTGTAAACCGCCGCCCCCGTATAAGTGGGAACGAATTGTGTTCCCCCCACGGGAGATTCGCCATCGCGAATCAACTGAAAGTAAGCTGAGGTATTGAGCGCGTTCGTGCCTTGATTTTGCAACTCGTAAGTCACATCAATCACATAGCTGCCCTTGTGGAAAGTCAGCACCTTGGTGGCTTGTACGCCATTCATCACTGGGGCGACCAAGCGCACTTCTTGTGTATCGCCTGTCAATACATAGTCAGTTTTATCGGCGGTAAACACCGTGTTGTGATTCGGCATGCCTTCGCCCAACAGACCACTTTGTGCGGAGTAGTTATGCGTCCCTGCGCCTTTTTTAAACAAGGTAAAGGGCTGCGTCTTATCTTCCCCATCAGGATGCTGCAACAACGACAAGCGTTGAATATCGCCCCCTAAGGTATTGATTTCCACATCCAAGGTGTCAGTTTTGACATGCAAGACCGTGCCGCCCACAGGTGCAGCCGTGACCGCAGGAACCGCCAAGGTGCTCGCAGGTTTGAGTGAGGTAGAGGGGATGTCGCTATTGCGAACAGGTGCGTTTTGCGCAATCACCAGTTCGGGATGTTGATATTTTTGCCAGCCTTCCCACACTAAACCCAGTGAAAGTAAAAACGTGACAACCAAGATGATTCTCTGAAAGTCCATGAGGGTATTTATCTAATTATGGAATCGGATCGTAACCGCCTGTATGCCAGGGATTACAACGGGCAATGCGTTTGACACTCAACCAGCTACCTTTAATCAAGCCATAGCGGGTTAATGCGTCAACAGCATATTGGGAACAACTTGGAACAAAGCGACAACTCGGTGGACTGAGTGGGCTAATAAAATACTGGTAGCCATGAATCAGCTTGATTAAAATTAACCGCATCGCGCTTCTAATTGATTAAAGAGTTTTACAAGGGCTGCACGCCTCAGCGTACCGTCTTCTACTTCGACACGACGCGCCATCACCACTAAATCCAATGGCATTTGTGCCAAGGGGTGAAGACGAAAAACATCTCGAATCATACGTTTATGCTGATTACGATCCACCGCGTGCGGGAAATACCGCTTGCCAACCACCATGCCTAATCGTGCCGTCATTTTCTGATTAGGCACGAAAAAAAGCTTGAAATACGGGTTGGCAAGGTTTTTAGCATCTAGCGTGGGTTTAAAACCCTCGCAACGCGGAATACGCTGCGCCGCTGTGAAGCGATAAGTTGCTTTATACAGCGAGTCTTGCACGGCCTTTAGCGCGGCGAGCTGCAATGACGGCGCGACCACCGCGTGTTTTCATGCGAACCAAGAAGCCATGGGTACGTTTTCTTTTAGTAACGGAAGGTTGGTAGGTACGTTTCATTTTAAAAATCCTCGGTAAGTCGTAAAACGCGTCATTACAATGCCTTACGCCTTGCCTGTCAAGTCAATTTTACGCAAATGCTGTGGATAAGTTTGGTTATGCCCTGTAGAATTGCGCCGTTTTAACCTTAGCGTGCCTCTGAAAAAGCAAGGCAAGACGCGCGACAGCTGCGCGCAAATTTGGTTTTTTAGAGATGTCTCTAAGATTTTATGGGGTATTGGTGACTATGCAGGAAATTAACCTTTGGGATTCATGCCTAAGTGCTTTTGAAAAGAGCCTGCCTCCGCAACAATTCAATTCGTGGATTAAGCCACTGCGATTATTCAAGGAAGAGAACACCTTGGTGTTAACCGCGCCCAACAGCTTCACGTTAAAAATTGTGCAGGATCGCTTCTTATCCCAAATTAAGCAGCAAGCCAGCTTGGTTTATCCTTCGCTACCGACTTTTGAGTTTCGGGTGCAAACCACTGAAGTTGCCACACCCAAAGCCGCTGCTTCCACGCCTGTTGCCGCTGCGCCCGTTGCAAAACCCGTTGCGGCCGCAGACAACAAACCCAAAATTGAAACGGCTTTTCGCAGTTATGGCAAGCTCAATACCAGCCTGACCTTTGATAATTTTGTCATTGGTAAGGCGAATCAGCTTGCCTTTGCTGCCGCCACCCAAGTGGCTGAATTGCCAGGTGAATCTTACAACCCGCTGTTTATTTATGGCGGCGTGGGGTTGGGTAAAACCCATTTGTCTCAAGCGATTGGTAATCAGATTCGAGCCAATAAGCCGAATGCCAAAATTTGCTATATGCACGCGGAACGTTATGTGAGCGACGTGGTACGGGCTTATCAAACCAATAAATTTGAAGAGTTTAAGCAGTATTACCACTCGCTGGATGTGCTGTTGATTGATGATATACAATTTTTTGCAGGTAAAAATAAAACGCAGGAAGAGTTTTTTTACGCATTCAATAATTTGATTGATGCGCATAAACAAGTGATTTTAACCAGCGATAATTTCCCGAAAGAAATTCCAGGTCTGGAAAGTCGCTTGGTTTCACGCTTTGGTTGGGGCTTGACCATCGGCATTGAACCCCCTGAACTGGAAATGCGGGTGGCTATTTTGCTTAAAAAAGCCGCGCTCAATGATTACACCTTGGATGCCACTGTCGCCTTTTTTATTGCCCAACATATCAACTCTAACGTGCGAGAATTAGAAGGCGCGCTAAAACGGGTTGAGGCTTATGCCAAGTTCCACAAACGTAAAATTTGTGTTGAGACGGCGAAAGAAGCATTGAAGGATATTTTAGTTGCGCAAAGCCGTGTCATTTCAGTCGATAATATCCAAAAGACCGTTGCGGATTATTACCGTATCAAACTGGCTGAGCTGCTCTCGAAAAAGCGCACGCGTAATCTAACTCGCCCGCGCCAATTGGCGATGGCACTGACACGTGAAATTACCAGTTTGAGCCTACCCGAAATTGGCAATGCCTTTGGGGGCAAAGATCACTCAACGGTGATTCATGCGTGTAAAGCCGTCGCTGAATTAAGAGCGACGGATCCCACGGTGGATGCGGATTACAAAATTTTGCTGCAAACGCTTAAAGGATAATGCGGCTCATTTGGTGCGCGCAAGATGACGTGATTCATTTTGGCGATACCCCTTTAAAACAATAGGCTACCCCTTACAACCCGCTTTTAAGGTATTTATATGATGTTTATAACCAAGACAGATAAGCAAAATTTACTCAAACCGTTGCAAATTGTGAATGGTATTGTGGAGCGTAAGCACACCTTACCGATACTTTCAAATGTGTTGATTGAAAAAAGCAGCGACTCCATTCGCTTCACGGCGACCGATTTAGAAATTCAAATTAGCACCACCATTGCGATTGAAGCGCACGACGAGCCTGATGCCGCGATCACGGTTTCAGGCAAAAAACTACAAGAGATTTTGCGGATTTTACCTGAACCCAGTCAGATTTCGATTGATCTGGCTGATAATAAGGCTTTGATTAAAGCCAATAAAAGCCGCTTTAGTGTGCAAACCTTGCCCGCCGAAGATTTTCCTGCGTTGAACAGCGCGCTGGATAACGCCATTATAATCACCTTAAGTCAGGGCAAATTGAAAGCCTTGCTGCATTCTGTGCAGTACGCCATGGCGCAACAGGATGTGCGTTATTACCTCAATGGCGTGTTATTGATTGTCGATCAAAATAAGTTGAAAGCGGTTGCCACCGATGGGCATCGCTTGGCCTACAACACGACCGACATTGTAGGCGAGTACCCCAAACAAGACATTATTGTTCCGCGCAAAGCCGTGCTGGAAATCTATAAGTTATTGAATGATAACGATGAACCTGTGCATTTAGCGTTTTCAGCGCAGCAAGTCAAAGTAAATTTTTCCGATATTACCTTGGTCAGCAAAGTCATTGATGGTCGTTTCCCTGATTATGAACGCGTGATCCCAAAACACATTAACCATTTGAATTTAAACAGGATTCAATTGCAACAAGCCTTGCAACGCGCCGCTATTTTGTCCAACGAGAAGTTTCGTGGCATAAGACTCGTTCTCACCGACAACAACCTGAGCATTATCAGCAGCAATAGCGAGCAAGAAGAAGCGCAAGAAGAAATCGAGACGAATTATCAAGGTAATGCACTTGACATTGGTTTTAACGTCAATTATTTGATGGACGGTTTAAGCAATATCAGCAGCGATGTGGCGGTGTTCTCTTTCGGCGACATGAACAGCAGCGTGCTAATGACCACCCCTGTCGATGCAGAATTCCGTTATGTCATTATGCCGATGCGACTTTAATGTTGAATCGGACTGACCGTTTGATTTTTATGTTCCACGTGAAACAATTTAATACCCAGAAAGAAAACCATGAGTGAATATGATTCCAGTAGTATCAAAGTGTTAAGAGGGCTTGAGGCGGTACGCAAACGCCCTGGCATGTATATCGGCGACACCAACGACGGTACTGGGCTGCATCACATGGTTTTTGAAGCGGTGGACAACGCCGTGGATGAGGCTCTGGCGGGGCATTGCAATGAAATCAACGTGATTATTCATGCGGATAATTCCATCAGCGTCAGCGATAACGGGCGCGGCATTCCGACCGATATTCATGCGGAAGAAAATCGCTCGGCGGCGGAAGTCATTATGACCATCCTGCACGCGGGCGGAAAATTCGACAGCAATTCTTACAAGGTGTCGGGCGGGCTGCATGGCGTGGGCGTGTCGGTGGTGAATGCTTTATCGGAATGGTTGAAGCTGACTATTTACCGCGAAGGCAAAGAGCATTTTATGGAGTTCCATCATGGCGACCCTGTCGCACCCTTAAAAGTGGTCGGGCCTTCCAAGAAAAAAGGCACGTTGGTGCATTTCTTGGCGGCAAAAGAAACTTTTGGCTTGGTGGAGTTCCATTTTGATATTTTGGCAAAACGCTTGCGCGAGTTGTCATTTTTGAACAACGGCGTAAAAATCGCCTTGATCGACCATCGCACAGGCAAAGAAGAAAACTTCGCGTTTGTCGGCGGGATTAAGAATTTTGTGCAATACATGAACCGCAATAAGTCCGCGCTGCACCCTACGGTGTTTTACGCCATTGGTGAAAAAGACGGCATCACGGCGGAAATTGCGATGCAATGGAATGATTCTTATCAAGAAAGTGTGCAATGTTTCACCAATAACATTCCCCAGCGCGATGGCGGCACGCATTTAACTGCGCTGCGCACCGCGATGACCCGCACCTTAAACGGCTATATCGAAGCCGAACAATTGGCGAAAAAAGCCAAAGTGGATACCACAGGCGACGATATGCGTGAAGGCTTGACGGCGGTGTTGTCGGTCAAATTACCCGACCCTAAATTCTCCTCACAAACCAAAGACAAGCTGGTGTCCAGTGAAGTGCGCCCTGTGATTGAAGAGCTGATTAGCCAACAAATGAGTGCGTTTTTGTTGGAAAAACCTGCCGATGCCAAAATTATTGTCAATAAAATCATCGAAGCCGCCCGCGCGCGTGAAGCAGCACGCAAAGCGCGTGACTTGACCCGCCGTAAAGGGATTATGGATGGCATGGGGCTGCCAGGGAAATTGGCGGACTGCCAAGAAAAAGACCCCGCCTTGTCTGAGCTGTACTTAGTGGAAGGGGACTCGGCGGGCGGCTCGGCAAAACAAGGGCGCGACCGTAAATTCCAAGCGATTTTGCCGCTCAAAGGTAAAATTTTGAACGTGGAAAAAGCGCGTTTTGAAAAACTGATTGGCTCGCAAGAAATCGCCACCTTGATTACCGTGTTGGGCACAAGTATTGGCAAGGAAGAATATAACCCCGACAAATTGCGCTATCACCGCATTATCATCATGACCGACGCGGACGTGGACGGTTCGCACATCCGCACCTTGTTGCTGACCTTCTTTTACCGTCAAATGCCTGAGCTGATTGAGCGCGGGCATATTTATATCGCCCAACCGCCGTTGTACAAAATCAAGCAAGGCAAGGACGAGCGTTATCTCAAAGATGACCAAGAGATGAAAATCTACATGCTGCAATCGGCACTGAACAACGCGATGTTGTATCCCGCAGCAGACGGCGCGCCGATTCAATCGGTGGCGTTAGAGGCGATTGCCAAACAATACTTCGTCGCGGAAGCGGTGATTGATCGCTTATCGCGCTTCACCGCGCCCGAAGCCAGTCACGCTTTGTTGATTTTGCCGACCTTGTCGTTGGACGATATGGAGCAAGCCGAACGCAGCGCAAAATTATTGGAATCCGCCTGTGGCGGCAGCATTAAAGTTTCAGTGGAAACGGATGAGGCAGGCGAACATCGCTTGCGTTTGGACAAGCTGTATCACGGCAATTATTCGGTCAGCTATATGGACAGCGAATTTTTGAAAGGCAGCGATTACGTCCAAATTCGTCAAGCCGCCGATATTTTGAATGGCTTGATTACTCCCACCGCCTACATCGCACGCGGCGAACAAAAACGTGCGGTCAGCAGTTTTAAACAGGCGATTGAGTGGTTGTTGGAAGAAGCCAAACGCGGGGTCAATATCCAACGCTACAAAGGTCTAGGCGAAATGAATCCCGAACAGTTGTGGGAAACCACCATGTTTGTGAAAAATCGCATCTTGCTGAAAGTACGGATTGAAGACGCGATTTCAGCGGATGAAATTTTCACCACCTTGATGGGCGATGTGGTTGAACCCCGCCGTGCGTTTATCGAGAAAAACGCGCTAGGCGTGAAAAACTTGGACGTTTAACCTTATCACCCCCCAAAAAAGGGGGCAGGATACGGTATGGATTGCGAAAAAGGCGCACACGGCAAGTGCGCTTTTTTTGCGCCATGATGTTGCAGTCCAGCCCTTGTTTTTACATGCACCGCAATAGTGCAATATATTGGTGCGTCATAAAAAATGACGCACCATCTTGGATTCAATCATTATGCTGATACGCAGCGGTTAATTTTAATTTATTTTAAATCAATGTATTAAAAACTTGGAACGGCTCTTGCTTGCCATCGCGCATTCGCACTATTTTGGAGAGCAGTATGGATGAACTGATTGTCAGCAATAACACCCTATTTATTTTATTAGGCGCGATTATGGTACTTGCCATGCACGCGGGGTTTGCATTTTTAGAGCTGGGGACAGTGCGTAAGAAAAACCAAGTCAACGCGCTGGTGAAAATTCTCACCGACTTTGCCATTTCTACCCTCGCTTATTTTTTCATTGGCTACACCATTGCTTATGGCATCAATTTTTTCACGGGCGCGGAAAATTTGGTGGCGAAGAGTGGCTACGAACTGGTTAAATTTTTCTTCTTGTTAACCTTTGCTGCCGCCATACCCGCGATTGTGTCGGGTGGGATTGCGGAGCGAGCTAAGTTCAATCCCCAGATGATTGCCACTTTTATGTTGGTCGGTTTCATTTATCCCTTTTTTGAAGGCATTGCGTGGAACCATCGCTTTGGTATTCAAGACTGGTTCAAAGGCACGTTTGGCGCGGAGTTCCACGACTTTGCGGGTTCGGTGGTGGTCCATGCTGTGGGCGGCTGGATTGGGCTGGCGGCGGTCATTTTGCTGGGCGCACGTCGTGGTCGTTATAACAAAGAAGGGCGCATTTCGGCTCATCCTCCCTCCAGCATTCCATTTTTGGCTTTAGGTGCATGGATTTTGACCGTGGGTTGGTTTGGTTTTAACGTGATGTCGGCGCAAACGATCAATGCAATTAGCGGCTTGGTTGCCGTGAACTCTTTGATGGCCATGGTGGGCGGCACCTTGACCGCCTTGTGGTTGGGCAAAAACGATCCTGGATTCTTGCATAACGGCCCTTTGGCTGGCTTGGTCGCGGTGTGTGCGGGTTCAGACCTGATGCATCCGCTGGGTGCGTTGGTGGTGGGCGGCGTGGCAGGGGCGTTGTTTGTGGTGATGTTCACCCTGACCCAAAATCGTTGGAAAATCGACGATGTGCTGGGTGTATGGCCTTTGCACGGGTTGTGTGGCGCATGGGGCGGCATCGCAGCTGGGATTTTTGGTTTAAAAGCCCTGGGTGGTACGGGGAACGGCGAAGCGGGGATCAGCTTTATGTCGCAACTACTGGGCACGACATTGGGGGTGGCGATAGCGTTCATCGGTGGCTATTTGGTTTATGGCACGCTCAAGAAGATCATTGGCATCCGTTTAGATGCTGAAGAAGAATTCAATGGTGCAGATCTGAGTATTCATAAGATCACGGCGACCCCCGAACGCGAATCAGGCTGGTAAGCTTTAACATTCAAACGCCTTAAAACATCTCCTTGTGCGATCAAACATGGGGAGATGTCTCACACTCATCACCGCTTCAAACGCTATTCCACGGCGGATTCAACACTAAACCACGCGCTATTCTGCTTTTACCTTGCCACATCTCCCCCCTGCACTTTAGAATCGCACCACACTCTTAATCCACTTAGGCAAAACCATCCATGGGCCGTTTAATTTTCTTACTTGCCATTGCGCTCGTGGTGTATTTACTCTTTAAGACTGTTCGTCGCCCACCGCCTCCTTCCGTAGCCGAAAAGCCGATTGAGAATATGGTCTGCTGCGCGCAATGCGGCATCAATGTACCCAAGAGTGAGAGCTTGCAAGTTGGTGTCTATTATTTCTGCCGCGCGGAACATCGTGATGCTTATCGTGGGTAAAGTGCAGGGAGAGATGGATTTTCTACGCCCGATAGAGCATTGGCGTTCATTATTTTACTTTAACTTATACCGACTCACCTTGGCGGGATTGATGATTTTTTTGGCGACGCATTTGTCAGAAAATTTGTCTATCAGCAATCGTCACCCCATCCTATTTGTCAATACCAGCATTGCGTATCTAATGTTGGTCGTCACATCGTTGGTGGCAATGTGGTTTCGCTTCCCGCGCTTTAACTGGCAATTAGCGGGGCAAATTATCAGCGACATTGTGCTGTTATCGGTCATTTCATACGCCAGTGGCGGCATACAAAGCAACTTGGGTTTGTTGCTACTGATCTCACTTACCTCAGCAGGACTGATTAGTCACGGCAAAATTACCTTATTTTTTGCGGCGATTGCCAGTATTGGGATGTTGTCAGCACACGGCCTTGCGGTGTTATACAACGAAGACACCAGCGCACAATTTGTCCAAGTCGGGTTGTTGTGCATGTCATATTTTGCGGTCGCTTGGCTGGCACATATCTTGGCGAAATATGCTGTTGATAGTCAGCAACTGGCGCAACAACGAGGGCAAGACTTGTTCAGCATGTCTGAAGCGAATCGCTTGGTGATGCGAGATATGCAGGGTGGCGTGTTGGTGGTGGATGAGCAAGGCGAGATTGTGCAGATGAATCCTTGCGCAGAACGACTACTCCACCACGCGGCCCAAAAGGGCGCAAGCTTAGCCAATATGTTTCCATTGTTATATGATCAATATGCCCTGTGGAAAAACTGTGGGATGAGTAGTCGGGAGACTTTGCAACTCGATGTGGGTATTCAAGCTAGGTTACGCTTCGTGGCGATTTCACCTGATGAAGCGCGCGGTGCGGTGATTTTCTTAGAAGATATGCAGCAAGTTCGAGCGGAAGCGCAGCAAATAAAACTCGCTGCATTAGGTAGACTCACCGTCAATATCGCCCATGAAGTGCGCAATCCCCTGTCCGCAATTAGTCATGCAACCGAATTGTTGCAAGAAGATAGTATGAATGAACAGCAAAAACGGCTGTTACACATCGTGATGGATAATGCCCAGCGAATTAACCAGATTGTGCATGATGTGATGCAGCTGAATCGACGCGATCGTGCACAACCAGAGATCCTAGATTTGGCCGTCCTATTACAAAATTTTATAGAAGAATTTACACAAACGGAAAAATTAGCCACAGGGCTTTGTATTTTAGAAAGCACATCGCCCTGTTATGTTACGTTTGATCGGGGACATTTAAATCAGATTTTATGGAATTTATGTCGCAATGGATTGCGACATGGACAAAGAAAAATGGGCAGCTTAAGCTTGGGCACTAAATACCAGAACGATCGGGTTGTATTGTTGATACAGGATGATGGCAAAGGTGTTTCAAAGGATGACGAGGCGCGCTTATTTGAACCCTTTTTTACCACCTCAACAGAAGGGACTGGCTTAGGTCTATACATCGCCAAGGAGCTCTGTGAGGCTAACAATGCACAATTAAAATATATATCCAGCCTAGGGCAATCTGGTGCATGTTTTAGTATTATTTTTGGAGAGTTACATGAACCCAATGAACCCAGCAACTAATCATCAAAACAAAACCCCCTGCGTATTAGTGGTTGATGATGAGCCAGATATTCTTGAGTTATTGGAAATTACGTTATTAAAAATGGGGCTGGAAGTGGATAAAGCCCATGACGTATCCACCGCACTGGCAAAACTGGCAATCCGTCGTTACGATTTGTGTTTGACGGACATGCGGATGCCTGATGGTAACGGCTTGCAGGTTGTGCAATATATCGTCGATCATAATATAAACACCCCTGTAGCGGTCATTACGGCGCATGGCAATATGGAAAATGCCATTAGCGTACTCAAAGCAGGTGCTTTTGATTACCTCGCCAAACCTGTGTCCCTGAGTCAATTACGTGCTTTGGTCAAAGCGGCACTCAGCTTGCCGCAGAGTGAAGGCGCATCTGACAAAATGCTGTTGGGGCATTCACCTGCCATCCAAAAAGTGCGTGATTTAATCGAACGTGTGGCACGTAGCCAAGCCCCAGTGCATGTCACAGGGGAGTCGGGGAGCGGCAAGGAGTTGGCAGCACGGTTAATCGTACAAAGTGGTTCACGTCACGACAAACCCATGATCGCAGTGAACTGTGGTGCGATCCCTGAAAACCTAATGGAAAGTGAATTTTTTGGCTACAAAAAGGGCGCGTTTACAGGAGCTGAGAAAGATCGAGATGGGTTTTTTCAAGCCGCAAATGGCGGGACGCTATTTTTGGATGAAGTCGCTGATTTGCCGCTGACCATGCAGGTCAAGCTACTGCGCGTGATACAGGAAAAAAAGGTGCGCAAAGTGGGGGCGACCAACGAAGAAGCCATTGATGTGCGCATTATCAGTGCTACCCATAACGATCTCGCCGAACGCGTGAAACAAGGGAAGTTTCGTCAGGATTTGTACTACCGCCTGAATGTCATCCCCATCCAAATGCCCGCCCTACGCGAACTGCGCAACGATATACCCGATATTGCCACCCAAACCTTGCTGCGCTTGCGAGGCGAACAGCCCATGCTGTTTAGCAAAACCGCACTGGTCACGCTGCAACAGTATGATTTTCCAGGCAATGTGCGCGAGCTGGAAAATATCATCGAACGCGCCCTCGCACTGTGTGATGGCAATGAAATCACCTCACAAGACTTGCATCTATTCCCCTTAACAGACCCCGACGCGCAAGCCAATTTGCTTGAAACATCCCCCTTTCCCGTCGGCAGATACTCGCTGCCAGAGTATTTGGACGAAGTGGAAAAACAAGCTTTATTGTCCGCATTGCAACAAACCAATTTTAATCGCACGGCGGCCGCTAAACGACTCGGACTCACCTTCCGTACCATTCGTTATCGCATGGAAAGACTGGGCATTAAAGCCCCTGAAGGCAATGACGATGAAGATTGATGCCGAAGGCTGGCTGATTGGGGGTGAACATCTTCCCTCACCCAATTGTGATGGTCGTCCTGAAGGGGCGATAGTGCTGCTGGTTATTCACAATATCAGCTTGCCGCCCAACGAATTTGGTGGCATGGGCGTGGCAGAACTCTTTACCAATACCCTAGATCACCACGCCCATCCCTATTATCAAACGCTGGTTGGATTAAAAGTCTCGGCGCATTTTTTCATCCGCCGCGACGGGAGCATCATCCAATTTGTGTCTTGTTTACAACGCGCTTGGCATGCTGGGGTGTCCAGCTGGCAAGGACGCACGCGCTGCAATGATTTTTCCATCGGCATTGAACTCGAAGGCAGCGACTTTGTACCCTACCCCCCTGCGCAATACGACGCGTTACACGCACTCACACAAGCATTACGCCATTGCTACCCGCTCACAGGAATCGCAGGACACCAACACATCGCCCCACAACGCAAAACCGACCCTGGGGCGTATTTTGATTGGCAAGGATATTTAAGTCGTTTGACCCCCACCCTGCCATAAGTATCGACACAACCTTAATTCCCTTCCCGTAAGCGTATAGGTATCCAGCCTAGAGATGTTTTTGTTTTTAAAGTAAAAATTTAATTTTATTAATTTTTAATAACTTAAAATTGTGTAGATACCTATGCCGCAAGAGGGAGAAGGCGTTGAGTACTAAATACGATTACGACAGCTCAAACGCCCTCATCCCCAGCCCTTCTCCCGCCTGCGGGAGAAGGGAGAAAAGCTCCAGCCTTCCCGCTCAACGATCTGCTCGCTCAATCGGCTAACCTTGTTGCGCCGTGTGGTTGATAACCGCTTCAAGATGCCGCTGCAAACCATGAATCAAATTTTGTGCCAAGAGGGCTTGTAGCTCGCCTAACTCAGCGGTGATGCCCAGTTCGCAAGTTTGCGTGACGCGTAAGCCCGCATAACCACAGGGATTGATATAGGAAAAGGGCGTTAAATCCATATTCACATTTAACGCCAAGCCGTGATAACAATAGCCATTTTTAATCTTCAAGCCCAAAGACGCGATTTTGGCAGCGTTAACATACACCCCAGGTGCATCATCCCGCCCTGTTGCCGCCACGCCAAATTCCCCTAGCAAATCCACCACCGCTTGCTCCATCAGCCGCACCAAGTCACGCACGCCGATATGCCAGCGGCGTAAATCTAACAACAGATAGGCGACGATTTGCCCAGGACCGTGGTAGGTGACCTGTCCGCCGCGATCAATTTTGATCACAGGAATCTCGCTGCTAAACAACAAATGTTCAGGCTTGCCCGCTAAGCCTTGGGTAAACGTGGGCGAATGCTGCACCAGCCAAATTTCGTCCCGCGTGTCGGCGGTGCGGTCAGCGGTAAAGCGTTTCATCGCCGCCCAAGTGGGCTGATATTCGACCAAACCTAGGGTGTGAACGATGGGGTGCGGGGGAAAATTCATTACAAACTCCGTGGAACAAGAAAGACAGGCGGCATAATCTTTACCGCACCAATGACCTTTTAACATCACCCTTAGAAGCTGTTTACGCGCTTATTCCGTTTCCAGTTCAATACAGCAAGAATGACGTAGGGTGCATTCCATGCACCATGGTGCGCACGGCGCACCCTACGATTTTTTTAATTTCACTTTTAAAATGAAATTGGAATTGCTGCGAGGCGGTGTCTGGGTTTCTGCGCGACTCAAATCCTCATTTATACCCAGTAAACGGCGGTTTCGGCACTGCTCTTCACGCCGCCGACAACCGCTCGCGACAGATCGTAAACAGGTTCTGACACATTCAGTGCTTCAATGGGGACTGGTTTGCCAAATAAATAGCCCTGAAAACGGGTGCAGCCCTTATTTAAGAGCAGTGTTCGTTGCATCTCGGTTTCTACACCTTCGGCAATAATGTCTAAATTGAGGCTTTTTGCCATGGCAATAATGGTACGCACGATGGTTCTGTCATTTTCATCCGCCACGAGATCGCGTACAAAGGATTGGTCAATTTTGATCTGATCTAGCGGCAGCCGCTTCAGATATTGCAAGGATGAATAGCCTGTGCCGAAATCATCCATGGAAAAGCCAATCCCTTGGGATTTTAGTGCCGTCATTTTGGCGATGATGTCATCCACATTGTCCATCAACATGCTTTCGGTGATTTCCAGCTTCAACTTTGCAGGGTTAATGCCATAGTGTTCAACCAACGCCAAGACTTCATCAACAAAAGTAGGGAGTTTAAACTGTCGCGCACTGATATTCACCGCGAGGGTTAAATGCGCCTTGGTAGCTTGCGTCGCCCAAGCCACCAATTGTTGGCAGGCGGTGGCGAGTACCCAGTGACCTAAGGGCAGGATCAAGCCTGACTCTTCAGCCAAGGCGATGAATTGTTCAGGCAGCATTAAGCCCAATTGGGGGTGATGCCAGCGTACCAATGCCTCGGCACCCATCGCGCGTCCAGTCGCATCCACTTGCACTTGATAATGCAGTTTGAGTTGCGTCTGTTCAAAAATGGCATGACGTAAGTCAGCCTCCTGATTGGCGCGCGCGATAATCGCGGTTTGCATGACAGGATCAAAAAAACAAGCGGTGTTGCGCCCTATTTTCTTGGACTGATACATGGCGATGTCCGCTTGTTTAATGAGCTCATCGACGGCTAAATGTGAACCATCAAACAGCGTAATGCCAATGCTAGGGGTGCTGCGAAAATGGTGTGTGTCAACTTGGTAAGGTTGCCCTAGGGCGTAGCGAATGTTCTCGCACACGATTTCCGTTTGTATGATGGCTTCTGTGCGAGAGGGACTCATTCCTTCGAGCAGGACTAAAAATTCATCACCGCCAAAGCGTGCCACGGTGTCGCCCTTGCGTACACATGACAGCAGACGCAGGGCTGCTTGTCGCAGCAGCAAATCTCCTTTGGCATGACCGTACATATCATTGATTATTTTGAAATTATCTAAGTCGATAAAGAGCAGCGCACCTTGATTGCCGCTCCGTACACTCGCAGGTAAGGCTTGTTTGAGTCTATCCAGAAAAAAGCGACGATTGGGTAATTGCGTTAAGGAATCGTAGAACGCTAATCGCTGAATATCCTCTTCGGCTCGCTTACGCTCGGTGATGTCTAATCCTGTGCCGCGCAGTCCAATCAACATACCCGTGGCATCGTAATAAGGCATACCGCTCACTTCTTCCCATTTAAGCTCGCCGCAAGGGGTGATGTCGCGATGCTGCAACCTAAAAGCTGCTTTGTTAGCGATGGCGCGATGGACGATCTCGCCTGTAGGCAGAATGTCTTCGTCAGGCATAAATTCCATCGGGGTATGCCCTAGCAAGGCTTCAGGTGCATAGCCCTTTACATCCCGCGCGCGGTTTGAGACATAGGTATAAACCATGTTGGGGTCAATTTCCCACAAGTACTCACCTGCGGCATCGCTCACATCACGGAAACGCTGTTCGCTGTATTGCAGCGCGTCTTCTGCATTTTTGCGTTCTATCGCGATACTGGCAAGATGCGCGGTTTGTTCGATGAGGTGAATATCATCGGATGTGGGCGTGTTGGCTTCACGGTGATAGATCGCAAACGTGCCTAATACTTTGCCCGCCGTGGAGCAAATGGGTTGCGACCAACAGGCACCTAACGCGGCTTTAGCGGCGAGTGCTTTATAGTGCATCCAATAAGGGTGCGTTTGAATATTTTCCACCACCACCCGCGCCCCCGTAAAGGCTGCCGTGCCACAAGAACCTACGCCTAAGCCAATTTCAACACCGTCAATCGCGGCGTTGTAGAAATCAGGCAAACTCGGGCTGATGCCATGATTGAGATGTTTGCCGTCGTGATCCAATAGCAAAAGGCTACACCGCATCTTGGGATTGAGTTGTTCCACGCCCAATACGATGGATTGGAGAATGTGAGGCAGAGAATTATCGCCCACCAATAGTTCTAAAATCAGGCTACGAAATTGCTCATACTGTTCCGTTTTCTGACGGACTTTGATGTCATGTTGTAACTGTTCGTTGGCGAGATTAAGCGCGTGGGTACGCTGCTCGACCAACAGCTCTAGCTTTTGTTGATGCAAGGATAGTTCAATGCTGACCCGCTCGGCACGTAAACGTTGCAAGCCAATTGAAGCAACCAGCTTAGCAAAACCACTTAAAAATCCCAGTATGGCGGGGAGTTTTTCTTCGGAAACAATCGGGACTTCATTTAACGCGTTTAAGTAATCGAGAGGATTAAAACCGACCTGCCAAGCTTGTTGAGCAAAAAATTCGCGATCAGGGGGGGCAAGCAGGAATTGACCGACAAAAACATTCGCCAAATGCCGCCCTTCGATGATAATCGGGGAAGCCGCATCGGTCATGCCATTGTTACATTTGTAAACAGCAAAGTTTTTGCCCGCATTGAGGTGCAAGGCTAAATCGGTGTCACTCTCAATGCAGCGCGCACAAGTGGTTGGATTGATACGGTGAAAGTCGGTACAAATACGCTGCCAGCGTGATGAGATCAGTACCTCGCCTTGCAGGTCGATGATGGCGGCGGCAATCCCCACGGCGTTGCAGAAGTTATCGAGCAGGAAATTTAACTCGACGACATCAATGAGATCGGCTAGTTGATGCTCCTCAATACTGACGGTTCGCTGTTTTAATGATATATCTTTGTTGAAAGACATGAATTTTCCAACCCTGATAAGTAGTACCCCTCCTGTGATAACTCGCATAAATCAGATACAGCGCGAGAAAATCGACCACGGTAAATAGCGAAAATTACCTAACCCGCCCCGCCCAAGTATCGCATATCATTGTATAAGCAGCAATTCTCATTTTGACCGTAGGTACGACAAATTCTACCGTTGCTTGTGAATAAGGCTGGTCCAATACGCCGCCGTAGGTCGGGTTTTAACCCGACTTTTGACTGCAAATGCTTACCCACATCAGTTTGAATCGCCCCCAAAAGCACGAGATTGCACCACGAAAGCTAGGGGTAAGTTAAACTAGCCGCCCTACGTTTTTCAGCAAAGGCGTTTCATGCACTACACAGGTCAGCATTTACTTTGGCTCGTCGGCAGTTTGTCGCGGGTGTTTCGTTTGCCGTTTGATGCGCAACTGATCCGCCAGCAATTTCCGCCTCCCTATTCGCGCACGGCTCTGCTTAATGCCTTGCAAGCCTTGGATTTTAAGGTGGGGGAATTGCATTTGAGCGATACGGGAACAGCGGAATTGGCGCGGATTCCCTATCCTGTGGTGGCGTTTGTGCGAGTGGCTAACCAAGCCGAACCTGCTGTGCCTAGTGATGAAATTGCACCGCCTGACCCCACGATTCCTGTGTTGCTGATTAAAGCCGATACCGAGCGCGTGCTGTTTTTCCGCCCCAATGCTGAACAGCCCGAAACCATCCTGCTCACTGAATTTACCCAACATTTCCGCAGCGATATTCTGCTGGTGGCACGCGAAACCGCGCAAAGCAGCGACGACCTTGAAGCCGCGCAATCTGCGCAGTCAGCCGAGCAAACCGCGCAAGCTCCCTTTGGTTTCCGCTGGTTTATCCCCGAATTGATGAAACACAAACGCATTTGGCGCGATGTGTTGCTGGCTTCGTTGGCGATTCAACTGGTCGGGCTGATTACCCCGTTATTTACCCAAGTGATTATCGACAAAGTGATTGTGCATCAAACCCAAAGCACGCTGATTGCCGTGGCGGTGGGGCTGGTGATGTTTATGTTGTTCAACAGCGCGATGACGTGGCTGCGGCAGTATTTTGTGTTGCACACGGGCAACCGCATTGACGCGGTGTTGGGCAGTCAGGTGTTTCGCCATTTGCTGCATTTGCCACTGCCGTATTTTGAACATCGCCCCACGGGGACACTGGTGGCACGGCTGCATGGAGTGGAAACCGTGCGGGAATTTATTTCGGGCGCGGCGGTGAGTTTGTTGCTGGACTTGCCGTTTTTGCTGATTTTTTTGGCGGTGATGTTTTGGTATAGCTGGCAACTGACCTTGATCGCGCTGTTGATGTTGTCGCTGATTACCGCCTTAAGCTTCGCGGTCACGCCCGCGCTGCGCGACAAACTCAACCATCAATTTTTGTTAGGCGCGAAAAACCAAGCCTTTGTCACCGAATATGTGGCGGGGATGGAAACAGTGAAGTCCTTGCAAATGGAACCCGTGCTGGAACAAAAATATGGCGAAAACTTAGCGCAATATCTCGCCGCAGGTTTTGCCACGCGGCAATTGTCCAATAGCTATAACGTGGTCGCCAACGCCTTGGAACAGATTATGACCCTGTCCATTTTGGTGGTGGGCGCGCTGTTGGTGATGAAAAATGACGGTTTTACCATCGGGATGTTGGTGGCGTTTCAAATGTTTGCGGGGCGAATGAGCCAGCCGATGTTGCGTTTGTCTGGCTTGTGGCAAGAGTTTCAACAGGCGGATATTGCCGTGAAACGCTTGGGCGACTTGATGGACTCCCCCGCCGAACCGCACGCCCTCGCCCCCACCCGTGCGCGCAGTGGCGTAGGCGGCAAGGTTGAACTGAAACAAGTCAGCTTCCGCTACAACGAACAACTGCCGTATTTGTACCGCAACCTTGATCTCACCTTGCACGCGGGCAAACTCACGGTGCTGATGGGGCCGTCAGGTTGCGGCAAAAGCACGCTTGCCAAAATGTTGCAGGGCTTTTACTGGCCCAGCGATGGCAGCATTTTGTTGGATGGCTACGACATTCGCCACCTTGCCGCCAACGAATTGCGCGCCAATTTTGGGGTCGTGCCGCAAGAAACGCGCTTGTTTGCAGGCACGTTGTACGAAAACCTTCAGCTTGCCAATCCGCACGCCAGTTTTGAAGAAATTGTCCGCGCCTGCACCATGGCGGAAATCCACGCCGTGATTGAGCAATTGCCGCAAGGCTATCAAACCCCTGTGGGTGAAAACGGCATCGGGCTGTCGGGTGGACAACGCCAACGCATCGCCATTGCCCGCGCCTTGCTGAAACATCCCCGCGTGCTGATTTTTGATGAAGCGGTGAGCAATTTGGATCAAGCCACCGCCGAACATTTCGCAGGCACGGTGAATAAACTCAAAGGCAAAGTGACCATGTTGTTTATCACCCACCAATTGCCCAAAGCCTTACAAGTCGATGCCGTGCTGAATTTCGGTCAACCCGAAGCCAGCGTGCGTGCGCCTGTTCAACCTTGATTGCGCCATGCCATGATGTTATTTATTCCCGTTCCCTTGATGCTCCCCCGTAGGTGCGAATTTATTCGCACGCTTGTAAATCCGCCCAATCTGTTCAAAAAACGTGCGAATAAATTCGCACCTACGTCCTGTATTGCATTGCTCACCCTATTGCTCACGGCAAGCCATGCGCACGCCCTCACCCTCGCCGAAGCCATTGCCCTAGCGCAGCGCAATGATCCGACGTATTTGGCATCTCAAGCCAATGTCCAAGTCAACCGCGCCCGCGCCGACCAAGCCTTTTCTCGACGCTTGCCGCAGCTCACCGCCAGCTTCAACAACAACAGCAACCAGCGCGATTACACCGCATTGGGCAATCGCCCCAACCCTGTTTCCGAACGCTACAACAGCCGCGCCACGCAGCTCAATTTGACCCAGCCGTTGCTGCACGTTGACAAAATCATCGCACAGCATCAAGCCGACAGCCAAGTCAGCCAAGCCGAATACCAACAACTTGCTGCTGAAAAAAACCTGCTGCTACGACTGGCGCAAGCGTGGTTAGAAACCCTGTACGCCCAAACCGCCATCCTCGCTGCCGACAGCAAAGTCCGCACCAGCCAGCAAGAAATGGAATTGAGCCAAAAAGCCACCGACCAAGGCGTGATGTCGATCACCGAACGCGAAACCGCCCAGATGCGCCACGCCCAAGCCTTTGCTGAACAAACCGCTGCGCAAAATGAATATGAACTCAAACTCGCTACGCTAGAACAAATCATCGGCACGGACGAACCTCCCCACGCCAGCGCGTTATCCGACCATTTACTCACCCTCGCCCCCACGCCCTTGGCAGACTGGTTAGCACAAGCCGAACAAAACAACCCCACCGTCCTCGCCGCCCAACGCGCCTTGGAAGTTGCCGAACAAGAAGTACACAAACATCGCGCAGGGCACTTGCCCACCCTAGACCTCGTTGCCTCGCGCAGTCTCTCTACCCAAGGCTCAGGCATCACGGGTGGTGGCGCAGGGTTTCACAGCAGCATCGACAGCCTCGGCATACAGCTCAACATTCCGCTATACAGCGGCGGCGAACAAAATGCCAAAATCGGCGAAGCCCACGCCCTGCGCGACAAAGCCCGCTACGAACTCGACGCTGCCCGCCGTACCAGCCGCCTCAACATCAAACAAGCGTGGCACAACTGGCAATCCGCCCACGCCCGCCAACAATCAGGCAAACAAACCCTGCAAGCCACCGAATTTGCCCTACAAGCCGCCACCGCCCAGCGTACCCACGGACTCAAAGCCGATTTAGACGTACTCCAAGCCCAACAACAACGCGCCGAAGCGCAGCGCGATTGGCACAAAGCCCGCACCGAAATCCTGCTGGGCTATCTCAAACTGAAAGCGGAAACTGGGGAATTAACGGACGAGGATGTGGCGGGAATGGTGGGGAAATAGGGACGAAATAATCATGTATTTTAAAGACATCTTATAACCTAAAAAATAGATGAGTTTTGTAGGGGCTGACTATTGACTGACAAAGACCTTGGGCGTAATGTGCCGTGTCCCTGATTAAAGGGCAGGTATCTTTTGTCCAAATCTTATGTCTAGGCGATGGTATGCAGAAACTGAATGATAAACTAATTTTTTCGTGCATCCCTACGCCGATAGGTGGCGCAAGTTCCGCTGATGCCAATTTCGCTCAACTTCAAGTCTGGCGCGACCTTAACCAAAACGGCGTATCCGATGCAGGCGAACTGTTCACCCTGCAATCACTCGGCATATCAAGCCTCAACACCGCCATCACCAGCATCTACAACTGCATCTTGGTGGTGTGCCAACCCAAAACTAGCTTCACCCGCATCGACGGTTACGCTATGGCGGACATTAACCTCTTGTTGGCATCGCATTGAGCAGATCGTTACGACAAGAAGTGATGGAGCGCGGGTTCCCCGCCAAAACGGGAAATAATTTTAATTTGGTATCAATTTGGATTTAACATTTTGTTTTGTTGGGTTATTGCTGATGTTTCCAGCAGTATTATTTATCGTGTTTTTAGTGGGTTAATGAATAGGAGTAGATGATCATGGTTTATCTAGTGACGAATGGTGGTGCGGGTAATGACATCCTAAATGGCGGTGCAGGTGATGACCTTATTGACGGCGGGGCGGGCAACGATGTCATCACGGATACGGTTGGTCTCAACAAGCTCATAGGCGGTGCGGGTGATGACTACATCAATGGGCATGGCTGGTTAGAAGGGGGAACAGGCAACGACATTTTGATTGGTGGCGGCATTGATGCAGTAACAGGTAGTGGTGATACCTATATTTTCAATGTGGGCGACGGTCAAGATAGCATTTCTGATTTTGGCTCCCCAATTATTAGCAGCACCAACGTTAAGGATGTGGTGCAGTTTGGTGTAGGCATTACGCCCACCGCTATTTCCCTGTCGCGTAATAACACTGACTTGGTGTTCAATATCGGTCAGTCAGATCAGCTCACGATCAAAAACTGGTTTGTGAACAGTGGTTACCAGATCGAAGCCTTCAACTTCGCGGATGGCACAATTTGGGATCCCATCCAAATACGAAGCATGATGGTTAGCTATAACGGCACGGCGGCAGGTGATATTATTTCAGGCTGGAGTACCAATGATCTGATTGACGGCGGTGCGGGCAATGACATGATCACGGATACGTTCGGTCTCAACAAACTCATAGGCGGAGCGGGAGATGACCGCATCACGGGACATGGCACATTAGCAGGGGGAACAGGCAACGACACCTTGATAGGTGCTGGCATGGATGCAGTAACAGGTAGTGGCGACACCTATGTGTTCAATGTAGGCGACGGTCAAGATAGCATTTCTGATTTTGGCTCCCCAATTATTAGCAGCACCAACGTTAAGGATGTGGTGCAGTTTGGTTGGTACATTACGCCCGCCTCTATTTCCTTGTCGCATAGCGGTGCCGACTTGGTGTTCAATATCGGACAGTTTGATCAGCTCACGATCAAAAACTGGTTTCTGAGCAGTTATTCCCAGATCGAGGCATTCCGCTTTGCGGATGGCACGGTTTGGGATCAAACCAAAATACAAAGCATGATGGTTAGTTACAAGG
>JBASWK010000033.1:0-11633 GCA_049276435.1 Gallionella sp.
AATCGTCGGCAAACTCCCTCCCCTTCAAGGGGAGGGTTGGGGTGGGGATGGGGGTGTGTGCAGAGAACGAACCCATGCCCCCTCGCTTCGCTCTCCCCCTCTGAAGGGGAAGGAACGGTAGTTCAGCTCGCTTTTAGAGGATGGCGAAAAAATGTTAATCCGTGCCGCATCGGGGGTTTTGAGCTTAAGTAAGTGCCATTCGGCGCGGACACTTAGTTATTTTCTGGCGAGTGGCAGGGCGATGCGTTGGCGATTTTTACCGAAACGCAGGTATTGAATCGGCGAATCGTCTGTTTGAATATAAAGTTCACGACGTTCACCATCCCACCCCACTGCTTGGCCACTAAAGGGATTGGGCAAGCTTGCCAGATGACTGGCAAGAAACTCTGGCATATCCGCATCGGCAATGCCTAGCACCATGATTTGTTGTTGCAAGGTCATTAAGCGAATCAGCGCGTCCAACTCTAAAGGGCGACGAATATAGCGGTGATAATCCATGCGACTCAGATCAATCAACCATTTTCCAACGGGATTGTAAAGATAACGCCAATTGACCTCCGACAATTGCATGGACAAGGCGTGAACCTCCGCTTGTTTTCGGGCAAAATTTTGCGGCAGGGTGCGCGCTAACGCTTCGTCAGCTTGTTCTAACTGGTACAAACGATTGATGCTGGCATTGCGCAACAATAAGTTTTCCATCAAAGGTGCGCGGAATGTATCCACCCAAACGCTAGGTTGCCCCCACTCTTCTCGCAACACGCTGTACTTAAATGCCCGCAACGCACCCGACAACATGCGAAATTCATGTTGAATCGTAGGCAGCATATCGCGCTCGGCAGGGGCAAGAGGGGTCAGCAAAGCCTGTATACGCGCTTGTTGTGCCATCATCTCGCTCGTCTTTTCCCGCATCAAGTCCGCGAGCAACACATAGTCACGCTGCAACGCCGCCAAGGTCACCATTTTGCCTATCAGGGTCTGCGCGCCTGCTAGGCAGCGACGTTGAAAAGCCATATCTTCGGCTAATTCAATCAATACCGCATCCATCTTTCCCGCTTCTACCCATAAAGCAATTTGGGCATGGCGTAAGGCTTGCGCACGAAAAGCGGCAGAAAAGTTAGGGTAAGGATCAATGTGCTGTTTGCCTGTACTCTCGGCAAATTGAGGAAGTTGTCGCGCAGCAATGTAGCGCGCGATCAATTCGGGTTGTGCCAATAATGCCTTTTGGAGTTGTTCAGGGTGTTGTTTGGCGATACGTAAACAATGATGCTCTTCGAGATCACATACGGGCTTGCCCTGCAAAGGAGGATTCGCCAAAGGGGTGCCGCTGGTTAGAGACGCTTTTATTCCCCATTCTGCTGCGTTCACCCCACTGGGGGCAGTCAAACCGATGAGCGTAAAGTAGGCATTTTTTTCAGGTGCGACTGCCACCCATTGGGGTTGCAACAACTGCTCAGCGTCAGGGTGTACTTTTTCATCAAAATGATTGAGGATAAAAAATAGGACGAGCAATAACAGCAGGACTGCGACGCTCCATTTGATCACGTTTCCCAGTGTTTTGAGCATGGCAAACCTCGTATTGGTCTATTTTTTGGATTGGTGCCCGAAACCGGAATCGAACCGGTACGCCCGTTTTATCGAAGCGACGGATTTTAAGTCCGTTGTGTCTACCAATTTCACCACTCGGGCTAGTCTGGAGGCGAGACCCAGAATCGAACTGGGATGAACGGATTTGCAATCCGCTGCATAACCATTTTGCTATCTCGCCGTGCTGCTTAATGAACAACTTGAAATGAATAAGGGAAAGCGTGAAGCTTTCCCTTTGATTTGGAGCGGGAGAAGAGGCTCGAACTCTCGACCTATACCTTGGCAAGGTATCGCTCTACCAACTGAGCTACTCCCGCGAACAGGTGTGCATTATAGAGATTAAAGATTTGCTGTCAACCCTTTTGTGCAAAAAAACAATTTAAGGGGCGAAATAGCTAACATGGTTTTTTCATAGGGACGGGGTAGGTGCGATTAACGTAGCGCAATCACACGCCTCTGCAACCCCTCCTCCACAACATCGACACCAATTCCCCGCGCTAAAACGGGACAGAGTTTGGGGCAAAATGGGTACGCATCGCGGTCTATTTTACGCCTTTCAATTCTCTTGTTCAAAACCCCTCCGCGCCTCCCAGCAATTCTCATTTTGACCGTGGGTACGAATTCATTCGTACGATTTCTCGTGAATAAGGCAAGTTTTGTCGTGTTTTTCGCCCTTTCGGGCGATGTACGAATGAATTCGTACCCACAAAACTAAAGTGGCCCCCTCCGTCAAGACAATTTAGCATCGAATTTAAGATGGTCGCCTGATGTTTGCAGCGGGACGACGCTGCCTCGTTTTTTAGTTTATTTTCTAATTGGGTTTCAGTCGCGAAGTCAAATCGCGTGATCCCGTCACATCCAAAATCACGTCAAAATCACGTCAAACTCAATTATCTTAAAAACCTCATTTGATCGCGTTAAGACGCAAAGATTACAATAAAAACAAAAAGATAGCGTTTATTTGTTTTTCGCCCGCTCGGTGACTACCCGTTCAATGCAACCTATTGATTTTTCTTCGCGATCACAGTGTCTTTCGCGTGAGACTGCTTTTTCTAGGATAAATAGGCGACATTTTCTATACTCATTTGATTCTAAATGTTTATTCATTAACCGAGTGACATGAATCTCAGCCCCCACGTGTAGAAACGCAGGGTACGCCGACAGGCGCATCTTTCATTAAATCGCGCAAACAATTTGATGCGCCTATTGGCACATCCTGCGAAATCAATGTAACTCAATGGGGTTGTTGATTTATGCCATTGATTTACGTTCCCACAAACCACGCCATCAAATGTAAATCACGCTGCACTTCGCTGTAGCTTATCGCGGATATTTCTCCCCAGGTTTGTTGGGCATCACCTAGGGTCACCTGTTCAATTTCATGCACTTCGCTGCTCTCTGGCGGCTCCGCGACGTGCCAGCCTGGGGAGACACATAAGGTTGCCGTCCCTTGTGAACCCAGTGATTTGCTGAATTCATAAATCATGGCATCTTCCCCAACACTGCGCTTCCAGCCGCGTTGCTCCAGCCCCAGCAAACTTGCCGAGGTCACGGAACGGTCATTTTTCCACGCGGACAAGCTCCTGCTATGCAATTCTTCGGCCATGGGCAGATAGACTTCACGTCCCAATTGTTTGAAGGGTTGAATTTTCTGGTAATCCATCAGCAACTGGCTAACCGTCTGCAACTGCTGATGGCTCAATTGCAGGGGATGCACAATGCCAATGGGTGTTTCATCCGAGAGTACATATTCATCGTCTTCACCATCGGTCAGTGTCAGATCCTCCGCCACCCTGAACACGCTTACTAATTGATTATGCTCGTTAAAACTCCCCCAGATCAGTGCCTGCGCCATGTTGCGCGTTAGAGGATGGTGAACAAAGAAGGTCATGAATTCGTCACGGTTCCAGTGCCGTTGCTCGCACATCGCCGCTTCCAGACGCTTGATCTGCATAGATGCCACGGATTTTGCCTGCTTTTTCACATCCTGAAACAAGCTGGTCGCGAGTTTTGCGCATCCCTGATCATCCTTGGCATTCGGCTTGGGCAGGGTTTTAATTAGCTTGCCATTGGTTTCTTGCAGCAGCGGTTGCAGGGTTTCGTTGAAACGCAGCACAAATTGGCGCGCGCCGAAATCCAGCAGCAGTTTGCCCTGTTCATCCAGTCCCAACGCTGGCACGGTACGGTCAGCCAATTGATCCTGAGTCAGTCCGCGCTGTTCTGCGACCTCGCTCATCAACCGAGTTGCACGCTCATGCAAATCGTTAAACCGCGTCTGCTTGCTTAAGGTATCCAGATACATCAAGGCGACATCGCTGCCAATTTGCGCCAGCATGTTCAACGCATCATGCGCCCGTACCCTATTTAACGCGGCGCGCCACTGGCGCAAGGCCGAATTCAGCAACCGCGCCGTTTCGTCGTTGCCGATCAAACCCTGCACATCGAATATCCAGCGTTCCTTGCTGGGTGCCTCGTTCTGCATCCACCACTTGAACAGCCCTTGACCGAAACGTGCTAACGAGTCGGCTTGCAGGGTTTCCTGCAAGTAGCCCAAGCCTACATAGGGTTGATCGGGTTTGCAAAGCAGGAAAATCATCAATACCTCAGGAACATGGCTCAACGGAATCGCCCGCCCGTTCGCCTTCAACAGCAAGCGCGGCAAAATCTGCAAAGGGATATTTTTGGGGGCTGCGGGTAGTTTTGCGGGCAGAATGTCGGCGGCCGAAGTCGCTAAGAGCTGTTGGATAGCTAAATCAGCAGCCTCGCCATATTCTATGGCTTCCTGAAGGATGACTTCCCGCACCCCCTGTTCCTGCAACCAATGCAACGTGCGTTGCGCCAGACTGCTCAACTCGGCATTGCTGCCTAGGGCGGCGGGGATCAATCCACTCGCTGCGGTAGCTGGAAAGCGCAACAACCAGGCACGCGCTATTGGTTTTGCCCATTTGTTCTTTTGCATCAGCGTTGCCATCGGCACGGCAAGGTGAGTAGATTCGATATTGCCGAAATCTTTCAGTAACGGAAGAGAGAGGCGTGAATTTTGTATCAATGCGGCAATACGCACCACCGCCACGTCACCCAACCATATAATCAGGTTTTTTATTGTAGTTGCTTGATACCATCCATAACCAAAAAAACTAAGGGTCATCAATGAAAACATCTGTTCTGCTAATGGCTTGGGTAATAAACGAATATAGATTTCTCTATAACTGGAACTGATATATTGCTTACTTAAATCCTCTTTTCCCAACTCGCCTGTACTCACCACCCGCTCAATAGACTCTAGTTTGATGCATAATAAATACAAAATTTTGTTCATTGTCGGCCATTGTTTCACCTCCTCTGGCAACTGCTTGTTGCGGTATAACTCCTGCTGGAATTCCTTATCGACCAAAGAAATTATTTTGTCGTCTGTGATTGAGATAATTTTCCCTTGGACTTCTTCTTTGCTATGCACTACAGCAGCCCCATGCCGAATGACTAAATCCATTTTGGGAATATCCTTCAACTTGCGCTCACCCCGCCACGGCGGCTGACGCAAAATCTGTGGCAAATCTGCGTCTTCCGCTTCATCTACCTGTTCCGTTTCCAGCAAACGCTGCAAGGTCTTAAGTTGGGCTTCATTGCAAGCGGGTTTGATCTGTTCCAGATAATCGGGATGCGCGGCCAACAGCTCCAGAATGAACATCGCCGCAGGCTGGTTGCGACTGGGATTCAGGGACAAGAGTTTGGGGAGTACCGTGGTTGTCCAACGCTCGACCTGCTTGACAAGCAGTTCTTTTATCTCAGGTGTATCTACGGAAGGCAGAAATAGGTCCAGTAAGTTTGCCAAGGTGGTTTTCTGCACTTCATTGCAACTGGTTTCCAGTGGTTCCCGCCAGTCAGGGTGTGCCGCCAATAGTTTCAGAATCAATATTGCAGAGGGCTTGCGATTGTTTTCGCAATCCAATAATTTTTTCAGCACCAATATCGGCCAGCGTGTCGTCAGTTTAACCAGTACCTTATCGACATAATCTCTTCCCATATAAGACAACAATTCATCCACTACACGGGCATCGTGAATCTGCATCATTACATCCAGCGTGGGAGGCATCTGTTTATACCACCAAGGCCAATTCTTGAGTTGCACGCGCAAGTCTTCGAGAATGAAATCAACGGCCTTAGTCTGGTACCAGGATAGTAACAACATTCGCGCTGCTTCAAACTGTTGATAATATTCACTATTACCATGTGGGCGTTCCCTGATCAGCCTGAAATTTTCCGCACAACCTGAAGCAGGATTCAAATCGAGACCGTATAACTGGTCGGTACCGTTCTTGAAAGTATCCTTCAATTCCACCATCCAATCCGCCCAATCAATCTTGCCATCTGGTTGTGCGTAAAACTTGTCTGTTTTTTTGCTCATAAATAACGCCCCGAAAATGTTGTTCTCTTGTCCCCATTGTGCTGCGTCACTGCCATTAGGTTAAGGATATTCATCTAAAAATAATGCGTTTTCAGTCAGCTATGAAAATCCAGTGAATTCCTCGCGGAGGGGCGAGATGGCTTCTCTTATGTACGGCATTAGCACGTGTGTTTGTAAAGCTTTTCAACGCCAACCGAGTCTTGAGTAGGCCATACATTGTTTCAATTCCTCAACGCAAGTGATATAACTTCATAACACCTTCAGTATCGTAGGTCGGGTTTTTAACCCGACATTCCCGTTATCGACCTTTTTAGTCGGGTTAAAACTCGACCTACGGTAGGCGTTTTGATGCTTTAGCTGCAAATTCCATGATGTGTAAATTTGCCCACATCAGTTTGAATCGCACCCGTCGAATAGAATCATGGCTGAATCTTGGTCATTCTACATTACAATACAGCATCAATTTTGATGTGAATTGAGTCGCTTACCCCTTAAAACCCTAGAGTACCCCTTGTTCATGAATACAACTGACCTCAGTTTACAACGCCCTCCAGCGGAGATTCTCTATGCGCGCCAGTTGGAGCAGCTGAAACTCCTTGATAAATCAGCAAAACCACCTGGCTGGCAATTGAGCATGAGGGCGGCGCGCAGCTTTATTCTGGGGGACGCGGCACTGGGGATACCCGCCAAGATCGTCGCCCCTGCCGCCAGCATCGAACGCATGTTGGTGACGCTCGCCACGGGTCGCGGCTTGATGATCGTAGGCGAACCTGGTACGGCAAAATCTCTGCTCTCAGAATTGCTCGCCTGTGCGCTGTCGGGTGTATCCACCCTGACCATACAGGGGGGTGCCTCCATCACCGAAGATCAAATCAAATACGGTTGGAATTACGCTTTGCTGATTAACGAAGGACCGTCGCCGCGCGCGCTGGTACCCGCCCCTTTATATCAGGGCATGATGCTGGGCCGGGTGGTGCGGTTTGAGGAAATCACCCGCGCGCCGCTGGAAGTGCAGGATTGCCTGTTGGGTATGTTGTCGGATCGCGTGATGACGATCCCCGAACTGGGCGATGAACACGGCATGTTATATGCGCGGGAAGGCTTTAACATTATTGCGACTGCGAATACCCGTGATCGGGGTGTCAATGAAATGAGTGCTGCGCTCAAACGGCGCTTCGACTTTGAAACCATGTTCCCGATTTTGGATTTCGAGCGCGAACTGGCGCTGGTCACCGACAGTGCCAGCCAGTTACTGGCACGTAGCGGCATACCTGCCACGTTGCCGCTTCCCGTTCTGGAATTGCTGGTCAGCACCTTCAGGGAGCTGCGCGGTGTAGCGGATAAGCAAAGCACCAGTGATGCGCCCATGGATAGATTGAGTGCGGTGATGTCCACGGCGGAGGCGGTCAACGTGGCGCATGCCGTCGGGGTGCGCGCGTGGTTTCTGGAACAACGCCCTGGTAATCCCGCCGATGTGGTTGATTGTATTGCAGGAACCGTCATCAAGGATAACGAGGATGACAGGGCTAAATTGCATCGCTATTTCGAGCAGAAAGTCGCCAAACGCACCGAACCGCACTGGCGTGAATATTATGCGGCGCGCCACCGCCTGCCTTAGCTGAATGCGTTCCACCCCCCTGATTATCGGCATTCGTCACCATAGTCCAGCTTGTGCGCGTCTGGTTGCCGAACGCATCCGTACACTCAAACCCGCTTATGTGCTGATCGAAGGCCCTGCCGACTTCAATAACCGACTGGATGAACTGATGTTGCCTCATCAGCTGCCGATTGCGCTTTACAGCTATCTGTCTGGCGAAACAGAAAAGGGCGAACGATGTCACCACGGTTCCTGGTTGCCCTTGGCAGAACATACGCCAGAATGGCAGGCACTCAAGCTGGGGCAAGAAGTGGGGGCGACGTTACGTTTTATCGACTTGCCTGCTTGGCAACGGGCATATCCTGATGAAAGCCCTCGCAATGGCGGCGAGGACACGGAAGAGGTGGTTCCAAAGCCGTTGGGTCTTTCCGAACGCTATCAGCGCGATTTGGCGGCGACGCTGCTTGTGGATGAGGATGCCCAATGGGATGAATTGTTTGAAGATTATGCCGATCTTGAAACGCTCTCTACCTGTCTGGAAACCCATTTTATTCATTTGCGCCATGATGACTGTGATACGCCAAGTAATCAGGCGCGTGAGCAGATGATGGCGCAATGGATCGCTTGGGCGATGGCTCAGGCGCGTGGGGCGGTATTGGTAGTTTGTGGCGGTTACCATGCACCCGCACTGGCGAGATTATGGCGCGCCTCGGCCAGTCGCTATACAGCGAGCAGCGAAGAACCCGCAACGCCCCAACCAAAGCTAGGCTTGCGTCAGGGTTGCTTTCTCGTCCCCTACACTTACAAGCGATTGGATGCGCTCACTGGTTATGCTTCGGGCATGCCTTCCCCTGCCTTTTACCAATGGTGGTGGGAAGCGGGTCCAGAAGGGGCTGCACGTCAGTTGCTGCAAGCGGTATTGACGCGTTTGCGGGAAAAGAAACTGCCTGCCTCCACCGCCGATTTCGTGGCGATACAGGTGCGTGCCCAGGGTCTGGCGCGCTTGCGTGGACACCGCCATCCGCTGCGCTGCGACTGGCTGGATGCGCTGGCGGGTGCGTTGGTCAAGGATGCGCTAGAGGTGATACTGCCCTGGAGTTACCGTGGCGCGATACGCGCAGGCACCGACCCTGTGCTGGTGCATACCATGGAGGTGCTGGCGGGTGATCAGGCAGGACTTCTTGCTCCTGACACGCCTCAGCCGCCGCTGCTTGCCTCGTTGTGGAACGAACTGGAAGCGGCGGGCATCAGCATGACTTCTCAACCCACCGATATTGAACTTGATTTGCTCACCGCTCCAGGGCGGCTACGCAGCCAGTTGTTGCATCGAGCCGCTTTGCTGGAACTGCCGGGATTTGTGCGAAGCCAAGGGCCGCAAATGGCACTGTCTGGGGAAAGTCAGGAACGCTGGAAGTTGAGCAAACCCTATGCCCAGCTAGCTGCGCTGATTGAAGCGGGTTCCTGGGGAGCCACGCTGCTGGATGCGGCGCGCGCCAAACTCGAAGACAATTTGCGGCTAAGTGGAGGACGAATTGCCGCATTGGCCGCTTGCCTGAATCAGGCGGCTTTTGCGGGCTTGCATGACCTGAGTCAAACAGCCTTGGACGATTTGCAAACGGCCGTCGCACAGGAAGCCCACTTCGAGGCACTGGGTTCCGCACTGTTCGTGTTGTTCACGCTGTTGCGCCATGGTCAATTATTGGGTATGGCGGGTGCGCCAGTGTTACAGGTCATCGTTGAGGCAGGCATAGACCGCGCACTATGGTTGCTGGAAGTGCCCGCCGCCGTGCCCGCCGCAAAATTTGATGCGCATATTCAGGGATTTATCGCGCTACGCCAGATTGCGCTGGACATCATCAGTCGTGATACTCATGCCGATACGGCATTGCTGTCCATTGACGCTTCTCGCATCCTGTCCGTGATGGAACGCAAAGCGGCTAATACGGCTTCGGCACCCGTCAGCAGAGGGGCTGCACTCGGGGTGATCATCAGTCTGGGTGGTCACTTTGAGCGCGACCTTCATCGTGAACAAGCACTGGGCGTATTGAATTCCATGCAGCCCGCCCATCTGGGCGACGCGGTCAGTGGCCTGCTGGCATTGGCGCGCGAAGCACTGTTGCATGACAGCCAATTTGTGGCGGGATTGGATAGCTGTGTCCAGTCGCTAGATGATGTTGATTTTGTTAAGGCTTTACCCGCCCTGCGCGCCGCCTTCACCTGGTTGCCCACGCGCGAACGCGGCAATCTGGCCGAAAAGGTACTGGGCTTATATCAGGCGCAGCACTTGTCGCGACACACCCTGACAGTACAACAAAGTCCGTGGCGTGCCGAATTGATTGCCGCTAACCGACTGGCTGAACAGCAGGTGCTGGATAGGCTGGCAGAATGGGGTATTCGCTATCCAGAGGGAGAGTCTGCGTGACGCTCATCATACCCACACCGCTGGAACGCTGGCGTTTGATGCTGGGTGAAGCAGCAGAAAACAGTTGTGGCGGCTTGAGTCGTGATGCGCTCGCGGCTGATGCCGCACTCAACTGGCTGTATGACCGCGATTCCGATATGGGTAGCCGCGATGAGCGGCGCGGCGGGTCGGAAGCTTCCACCCTGACCACACCCGAATGGATCAACGAAATCCATACTCTGTTTCCCAAAGAAGTGATCGAGCGCCTGGAACAGGATGCGGTCGAGCGTTATGGCATCGTTGAAGTCGTCACCAATCTTGAGGTGCTGGAGCGGATCGTACCCTCTGAGGCACTGCTGCGCGCGGTTTTACAGACCAAACACCTGATGAATCCAGAGGTGCTGGCGGCGGCGCGAAAGCTGGTGGCGGAGGTGGTGCGCCGCATCCTGGATAAGCTGCAAACCGAAGTACGTCATGCCTTCAGCGGCACACGCGACCGTAGGCGGCGCAGCAGGATGAAAATTGCCAGCAATTTCGACTTCAAGCGTACCGTGGTGGATAACCTGAACCGCTGGCATCCTGAACGCAAGCGTTTGTACATTGAAAGTCCCGCCTTCATCACCCGCAGCCGTCGCCACCTCACCCCGTGGGAACTGGTGCTGCTGATTGATCAAAGCGGTTCTATGGTCAGTTCCGTCATCCACAGTGCCGTCATGGCAGCCTGTTTGTGGAATCTGCCTGGCGTGAGAACCCGACTGGTTGCATTTGACACTCAAGTGGTTGATCTAACGGATGATGTGTCCGACCCAGTCGAGTTGTTGATGAAAGTACAATTGGGCGGCGGTACCGATATTGCCAAAGCGGTGGCCTATGCCCAAGGGCTGATTCATCATCCGACGCGCAGTGTGGTGGTGCTGGTGAGCGATTTCTACGAGGGCGGCAACGATGGCGAACTGGTACGCCGAGTAAAAGCCCTGTGCGAAGCAGGCTGCAAAGTGTTGGGTCTGGCGGCGCTGGATAATGAAGCCCATCCGAACTATGACCACGACATGGCGCAACGTCTGGTCAACGTCGGCGCACAAGTGGGTGCGATGACCCCAGGGCAACTGGCGGGATGGCTGGCGGAGAAATTGCAGGGTTAGTTCAATACTGCTACCGCAAACTTAATTGATATTAGGATACAACAAGATAACCAACGATGAGGGTTAAGCTCCCTTTAATAGTTGGGTAGAATGGGAAGTCATCACACCCACCATCTATCCGACCAGGAGCTTAACCTTGCCGCATGTTATAAGAAACTGTGTTAACCAGCAAATCGAGCGTTTCAGGAAATCGTTTTTGCAGTTCCAAGACTTACCGTTCAATGACTATTTTCCCGCCACCGTCATTGCTGACATAATCAAGCACACCCCGCACCAACGGACTTCGGTATTCACGCCCTTGGTTACGCTCAAGGCCTTCATTTTTCAGGTGTTGAGTGATGATGGTTCCTGCAAGCATGCGGTCGCTGGTGTACTGGCTGACCGTCTCGGCGATGGGAAAGCAGCCAATACGGTCAACACTGGGCCATACTGCAAAGCACGGAAACGTTTGCCGTCGAAACAACTGACCGAAGCCGTCACAAACGTTGGTTCGCGCCTCCATCA
>JBASWK010000034.1:0-3280 GCA_049276435.1 Gallionella sp.
AACCGACTGGGGCAACCGCTTCCGAGAACGCCTCGCCGCCGCTGGCAAGCCCGCCAAACTGATTATCGGCGCAATGATGCGTAAACTGATTCACGTCGCATTTGGTGTGCTGAAATCAGGTAAAAAATTCGATCCAGCACTACATTTAGCTTGACGGGGATAACAGTATCTACCAGCTACCTTTTCCATCCCCAATGCGTCCCATCCATCCCGTCCTAGTTTTTTGAGGGTTTCAATATTCACATCAGCAATGCGGTCCGCATCGGGGAAGGCATCGACGGCGCGATCCACGCTGGCTTCTCGCAACAAATGCAGGGTCGGATAAGGGGAACGGTTGGTGTAATTTTCAATATCATCCCGCTGTGTGCCCGAAAATTGGTAGTGCGGATGCAGGCTGGCGACTTGAAAGGCATCTTCAAATTCGGGTTCTGCGGTGGCAATATCCACTGTGTCCAAAAAGTCGTTGTAATCCAAAAAGTCGTTCAGCACCCAAGGATGGATCAGCAAGGTGGTATCCAGCACGTCGGCATCGGTATCTTGCAATCGGCGCAACTCGTCCATCAATTCCTCCAGCAAGGCTGCTGGAGTGGTGGCGTGACTGACCACATAGCGTATCTGCTTTTTGACATGCACCGCCTTGGCGAACGGACAGAGATTGAGACCAATTACAGCCTTTTCCAACCAGTCGCGGGTCGTTGCAATGATGATTTCGTCGGTCATTTATGTTTTCCTGTTTATTCGTCGTCGATTGCGTTGATATAGTGCGCTGCACTTTCTAACGAATCGAATGCAACGCCACCGTTTCGTTTAACCATTTGTGCTACGGCATCCAACGACCGCCATTGCCCGTCGGTAAAGCTATCGTTCTCATCCGTCCGCAGACTCACCAATACAGTTTTGTTGGGTCGCTTATTGCTGTCGTCTATGACTTCCGCAATCGAATAGACTCCTGTCATCTTGGGCGTAATAACATACAAACAAATATCACACGTTTCGCGTTGCCGCAGCTCTTCCGCCATACAGGCAGGTGTCCAATTGGTAACAACAGGATTAAAACAATCCGCTGTCAACATCGGCATGATTTGATCGCGCCATGTTGAATGATTACAAGTTCCACCTAGAAAAACGTTCATTTCACTGATCACTCCAAATAGTATCGCCACTGCACTTGAAAATTGCCCGCATAACGCGCTTGAATAATTTTAATCATCTAGACCTGCCGTAGGTTGGGTTGAGCGCAAGCTCCGCCCAACAAACTTATGCGCCTGTCGGCACATCCTACTATCCCCGCAATTCCTCAAGCAATTCTGGATGATGGTTAATGAGTCGTAATAACAGCACAGTAGATTTATGCGGTTGTGTTTTACCACGTTCGTATTCTGAAAACGCGCTGATGCCGCCGCCGAACAGTTTACCAGCTTCGGCTTGGCGCAAGCCCAATTTGCGGCGGATGGTGCGCATTTCGGCGGCAAGGGCAGCGTTGATTTGTTGAGTAAACACTTGAATTTCGTCGTTCAGGCGCAGCCAATCTTCGGGGTGCGCAGGGTCTGCCAATCCTTCGCCGCACGCGGTGCAAAATTGTCCGTGGACTGCCCGAATCAAAGTAGATTGACCGCGATATTCAAAAGGGAGATCGCGCACCGCTAAAACCAAAGTGTCCTGCTCGCCACATGCCGCGCAGAATGCGGTGGGGACAAGCGCGTAGCCATTTTCGCTCATGTTATTGCTCCTTGAATTGAATGACGACCTTGCCACCTGCCGTCAGCGTCAGTTTGATATAGGCAATTTTTCCCATCGGGCAAGGTGCGTGATACACATCTTGCCAAACCTGATTGTTCGCATGAGTCGTCATGCTTTTATAAAATTGGGCGTGCGTGAGTTGAGAAATAATTTGGCAAGCAGCTTGTGCCGACAGCCCCATCACCGCCGCGCCCATGATGGCGGTTTGGGTAAAAGCCAACACCCCCTCACGCGCAACGAGCAGTTGAGCGGTTTGCAAAGGGTAATGCGGCTTTTTCTTTTCCATTTGTACGACTCATGACGATTAAAAACTTATGGATTCCATGTATTCTAACACGACAGTATCGTAAAGTGAGTTCACGGAAGCTAATTCACTTGGGGTTTGAGTTTTGTTGTAGCGCCAAAGTCACTAAATAGAAACCGCTCCTGCTAATTTTTTATCCAAGGTTATCAGCTCCAACCGATACTGTTTTGCCGTTGCGGCGATAATTGAGTCAGGCAACTTGGTTTGATGGATACGCCTAAATTCGATGGTTTGGTCTTCAATATCGACAGTCAGGGCAAGATAGCGCATTTGCGACAATAAAAATGCAATCGCCCGTTTTTCCGCAGGCGTAATCGCCGAAAAACTCAACAATTCCATACGGGTAATCGCCGAGTAAGCGCACGCGTCAATGGCAATTTGCCGCGCCACAAACACATCCAAAACCACTGCTTGCCGCTTCAACAGGCCAATAATGATATTGGTGTCCAGCAAATAGCTAATGCCATTCATCGCGCCAAGCCTTTTGCAATTCGAGCGGATCGTGCTGGGCAAAACAAGGAAAGTCTGGCAAATCCTTGACGATGTCGGTGACTAATCTGGGGGCGGGTTTTAACTGACTGCGAATCAGCCTGTTCACCACCTCGCTCAAAGAACGATGCTCTTGTTTTGCCATCGCTTGTAGCGAGGCTTCTAGTTCAACATCCAAATCAATGGTCAACATGGGTTGTCTCCTCATTTAATACTTTGGTCTCCGTAGGATGTGCCGACAGGCGCATCAATATCGTTTAGATTCAAAACGATGCGCCTGTCGTCACATCCTACGCGGACTCCAAAACAAGGCAAGTTGCATACAATTTCGCAGGCGAAAGTTCTAAGCCATTGGGCCAACACAGCGCGCCTGCATCAATAAACACGCGCCGAAAATAAGTTTCGTCTCGCAGCGGTTCAAGCAATGAACCACGCCGCTGCAACAAGGCGTGCCCATCAAACAATCCTGACTCTCTGTCGGAAAAATTCAATGCCACTTGAAAATTGCCCACATAACGCGCTTGGATAATTTTAATCATCTTGCCCCTCCGTAGGTTGGGTTGAGCGTAGCGAAGCCCAACAAATTCTCGCAGTAAACGTTGGGCTTCGTGCCTCAACCCAACCGACTGGGGCAACCGCTTCCGAGAACGCCTCGCCGCCGCTGGCAAGCCCGCCAAACTGATTATCGGCGCAATGATGCGTAAACTGATTCACGTCGCATTTGGTGTGCTGAAATCAGGTAAAAAA
>JBASWK010000035.1:0-14055 GCA_049276435.1 Gallionella sp.
TTACGCGATTTGACCTTGTTACTGAAACCAAATTAGAAATTAAACTAAAAAACGAGGCAGCGTCGTCCCGCTGCAAACATCAGGCGACCATCTTAAATTCGATGAAGGATTGTCTTGACGGAGGGGATCACTTTACCACAAACAGCACACGAAAATCCCCCTTCCCACCGAATCTTGGCAAGATATGCCGCGCACGCTCCCTCGTCTGGAAACATGCGCTGAAATTCAAGTATCGTCTCTGGTTGCTCTATCTTCATACCCTTGGACGCTACCGCCAATAACTCAGTGTGTCAAACGGATATATGAATTATTGCCACTACCTATAAAATGGGTGTGCCAAGCGGATAGGCAAGGTTGTTAGTCGTTAGTTTTTAGTTGGTGGGATGGAAAACTTCTCTCATCTACTTAAATATAGTGGGGTATCCAGCTTAATACGGTAATCATGCTCGCCACGGATGAATTGGGGCTACTATGTCGAGAGAAGAAGGTGCTTTACGACGGGGTTTAGATGATAGCACTGCTTTTTTCGCTATGCCTTTAGGGTTTGGATTGGCTACGAGATCATCAAAGGACATGGGATGCATAGCAACAGATTGCTCTATAAGACGAAAAAAGAGCATACCTCGATGTTTGGACTTGCGCCGATTAAAGCGGAACGAAAATTCATCCAGATAAGCCTGCAAGTGATTCTCTTCGAACGAACCTTGATGCGTTCCCATCAGCCAGCGTTTAACGAGAGATGCAACTCGGTGTACACCTGGCAAAACTGCGTTGGCATCTTTTCCCGAACTCGATATTGAGGTTCTCTTAAAACCGTCCTTACCGCGAATCCAATCTAAGTAATCAAGACAGGCTGCATCATTGTGAAACCATGCCAGAAACTCCGCGCAGTTACGTGGGTAGTCAACACCAGCCTGAGGCGAGACAGGTAAATCTTTCGGCAGGTCTGATTCCATTGCGGAATTCTAACATTACCGTATTAAGCTGGATACCCCACTAAATATATTGTAAAAAATACAGTAGCGAGCAGCTTTCCAGAATTATCTAGCGACTAACAACTTAAAAATACCTGAAAATTTAGGCACGGGGGCTTATTAAACGAATAAAGAGGGCGGAATCCCCAACGCCCCTAGCCTACGTAAGGGGTGGTATCTGTCACAACAGCTTGATTTGCAGCGACCCACGCTTCAATACCGCCTGCCATGGAAACAATCTGGCTAAAACCTAAACGCTGTAGATTCAATGCCGACAAGGCGGCGCGACCACCCGAACGACAGTAAATAACGATTTTGCGGTCTTTGTTTGCCAGTGCGGGATGATCAACGGTCTTGAATTCAAGCACGCCGCGTGGAATGTTTAACGCACCCAACAAATGTGCCGTATCAAATTCACCAGGTTCGCGAATATCAATCAGCGTCACGCCTTGCGCAATGGCTTCTACTGCGGTGGCGACATCAATTTCACGAATTTGGCTTTTAGCTTCCGCAACGAGTTCATGTAAAGTCATGGACATAGTAAATTCCTTTAGTAAGTAGCTGCATACAAATTATTGGGCTGTTAGTCGCCGTTAGTCGTTAGTCGCTAGCTTTTAGTTAGCGCAAGGATGCGATCCTATCCGCCTGAATATAGGGCAAAAAATTACGGATGCGCAGCACTGACCTATTTTGCCAACCCAAAACCATCAGCCATCAACTAACGACTAACCGCCTAAATTAATCCGACTACAGTGGGCGTTTGACGCTCACCGCGCCGCGAATTTGCCCAGCACTGTAACCTGTCGCTTGATCATGGGGGTATTCCGTTTTCAACTTAGCTTTCATGCCATCTGAAATTTGTTCGCTACTGCCATGACACGCCACACAACCTGCTTGCAAGGGAATGGCTTTCATAAAACGATAGGATTTCCCTGCGGGTTCTTCCACAATTTCAGACACCATCAACGTTTCCGCTTTCTCGCCTTTGGCTAAACGCGCCTCAAAATCTTGCAGTGCTTTCTGCTCCCACGCATCCGCCGTACCCAACAAAGGGTTGCGCACTTTCAAACTCACGCGGGACACTTTCCAGCCTGTTTGGCGCGATACGTCACCTGCCAATTTAGGCGCAATCTCTTTACACACCCCAACAGCGGATTCATGCCCCCCATCAGCGATGGCTTGTTGATTAGCCGCACCCAGTTGTTTGAGAAAAGGCATAACCACTGCCACGCTTTCTGTTTGGTATTTGCTCAGGTCTTCAGCGTGTGCTGCCATGCTGCCGAAAGCGGCGAATAGGGAGAGTACGATCAATTTTTTCATGTCAGTTCCTTGGGTTTAAGCATAAAAAACACCCGAAAACATCGGGTGCAAGGGGTGGGAAGGAGATTTATAGTTATGGTTTTGCGTAAACGTTAAATCGGTACAACTTTATTTTTTCAGTGGACACGTGTTGATACCCAACAACGTATAAGCAGGGCAAAAACCAAACAACCCCGTTAACAAAGGCACGATGCCGATATATCCCCACATAGGCAAAAAGCCCGCCACGGTAGCACCGACCAGTGCCAATCCCACAATCACGCGTAGCGCGCGATCAATTGTGCCTGCATTTGCTTTCATTTTGAAGTCCTTGGGAAGATGGAAAGCACGCAGACTAAAGCCTAGACAAGACACTGTCTGTGATAAAAATCACAAAGCCAAGATAAAAGTGAAATGATCACGCACAACGCCTTGCCTACACCACAGCAATCCCCCTAAAAGCCTATACTTCGCCTCGGTCAAATCGAGCGAGGTCGCATCATGAGAAACGAGAAACAGGCTTATCTGGCGCATGTGCGTTTATTGCCCGATGGGCAGTGGGATGAACATACTTTAGACGAGCATTTGCGCGAGGTCGCGAAACTGGCGGGGCAGTTTGCCGCGCCGTTTAACAGCGCGGACTGGGCGGCGAATGCTGATGCAATCGCTCTTGTTCACCGACTAAAACCAAAGCAAAACCATTTATTGGGTCGCATTTCTACACTCGAATTAGATTACTATCCGTCACCCATTCAACAGCAGGGAGGGATACATGGAAATTGATGACAAGCGCGTTAGGTATGCGCATAGCGCGAACAAGGTTAAAGATTGGCATCCCTTGATTCAGCATTTGGAAAGTGTGGCTCAGTTGGCGGAGCAATTTGCTCAAGGAGTGTCGTGGCAGGGCGAGGCACATTTGGCGGGCTTGTTGCATGACCTAGGCAAGTACGCTGATCGCTTTCAAGATCGGTTGCAGGGCAAAGATTCAGGACTAGATCACTGGTCACAAGGGGCTTGGACAGCTCTTGTTGATTACAAAGCGATTGCTGCTGCGTTAGCCATTCAAGGGCATCATCTCGGTTTGCAGCCTGCCAGCAAGGATGCTTTGCGCCGCATGAGTCCGCAAACACTGACGCAAAACCATCCTTTCAGGCTTGCTTTGAGTGATGCCGATTGCGCACAACTAAAACAGCAGGCGGAGGCGGATGGCATACGATTCGACGCGCCGACACAAACCGCATTACCGATTCAGAATGGCATGGTAAAAGCTGTTGCCAATATGCTAGATGTGCGCTTACTTTTTTCGTGTTTGGTTGATGCGGACTTTTTGGATACCGAGGCACATTTTGAGGGAAATGCGCAAGGCAAACGACCGCGTGCGCTAGGAGCAAAATTAGACGCACCCGCCGCACTTTCAGCCTTGGATGAGCATATTTTACGGCTACGCGCCAAAGCGAGCGCGCCACAAGCCGTTCAGCAAGCACGCGATGCGCTTTGGGATGCGGTCATGGATGCGGGGCAGATGGAAACAGGTTTATTTACCCTCACTGCCCCAACAGGTTCAGGCAAAACATTGGCAATGCTCAAATTTGCCTTAGAACACGCAGCTCGGCATAGCTTGAAGCGGATTATTTTGGCAGTGCCTTTTCTATCGGTGATTGAGCAAACCGCCCGCGAATATCGAAAAGTTTTTCCATCGTTTCCAGAAAACTTCATCTTGGAACACCACAGCTTGGCAGGCTTGGGGGTGGAAGCAACGCAGCAAGATGCCGAAGGATCGTGTGAACGCCAGCGGCGTTTGTTAGCGGAGAATTGGGACGCGCCGATTGTACTCACCACCAATGTGCAGCTACTCGAATCACTGTTTTCTAACCGCCCATCTTCCTGTCGCAAACTGCACAATCTCATGGATTCGGTAATTTTGTTTGACGAAGCGCAAAGCCTACCCAGCAATCTTGCCGTACCCACTTTGGCGGCGTTGTCACATCTTGCCGCAGCCTACCGTGCGAGCGTGGTGTTCGCAACTGCCACACAACCCGCTTTTGATACCTTGCACACCTCGGTCATGCAGCACGCAGTGCAAGGCTGGTTACCGCGTGAAGCAGTTCCCAAACATGCTGACTTGTTTGAAACCCTAAAACGGGTTGCCGTCCATTGGCAAGCGGCAGGTGAAAAGAAAACATGGATACAACTCGCGACGGAATTACGCGACACCAAACAGGTATTGGTCGTCGTCAATCTAAAACGCCACGCACTGGCTTTGCTCAAGGAATTAAAAGGGGTTGAGGGTGTGTTTCACCTATCCACTAATCTATGCGCAGAACATCGGCGGGCAGTTTTAAGTCAAGTTAGGGAATGCCTCAAGCAAGGAAAAGCCTGCCTTTTAATTTCTACCCAATGCGTAGAAGCGGGTGTTGACCTTGATTTTCCGCTGGTTTACCGCGCATTCGCTCCTTTGGATGCGATTGCACAGGCGGCGGGACGATGTAATCGAGAAGGCAAACTTAATGCCCAAGGGCAATTGGGCAAAGTAGTGGTCTTTGAACCCGATGTTACTGAAGAGTTAAGGCGATGCTACCCCACACACGCCTATTATCAAGCCGCAGAAGTAACTCGCTCAATGTTGATGCAATACGGGAGTTTAAACATTAACGATCCTGCTTTATTCCGCGAGTATTATCGGCGGCTGTATGATCTAAACCATCCTGATAGTCAAAATCCCGCCCTAAAAGAAGCCCTTGCCGCCCTTGATTTCCCAGAAATTGCCAAGTGTTATCGTTTGATCGACCAGCGGGCGATTCAGGTTTTAGTGCCGTGGTCAGGTCGCCAAACGGAGTTTTCGGCTTTATGCCTTGAAGCCGAACGGGAGGGTATTTCTGCAAAATGGATGCGCCGCGCACAGGGACTGGCGGTCAATGTTTATCGCTCATCGTCGGGCACGCCCGCTTGGGCAATTCCCGCCAAATTAAGGCGCGGTTTGGGTACATCCGACGAGTGGTTTATCCTCGAAGGCGAGTATTATGACGAGACTTTAGGGTTGAACCCGCCAGAGGGTCAGCAGGTCTTTATTGCGTAAAGGAAGCTATATGGCAAACGGCATACATACTTTAGAAGTTTGGGGCGACTTCGCTTGTTTTACCCGTCCCGAAATGAAAGTGGAACGATTTTCTTACCCTGTCATTACTCCCTCGGCAGCACGCGGGATTTTTGATGCGATTTACTGGGATGGTATTCGGGAAAAGCAAGGTAAAAAAAGCATTATGCACCCTTACTTTTACTGGCAAATACAGCGCATTGAAGTATTGGCATTGCCGCGTTATATCGCTTTACGACGCAACGAAGTCAAGGGATGCGTCCCTGGAACGGCAACACTCAACAAATGGATGTCAGGCAAAGAGTCCCCCGAACCACTTTGGGCAGACGGCAGCGATGAAAGTACAGGACGCACCCAACGCCAAACCGTCGCACTGAAAAATGTGCACTATCGCATCACCGCACAAATCATCCCAAAATCAGGCTTCGCCCAAGATTACGGCAAATTTAACAGCCAGTTTGAACGCCGCGCCAAACAAGGAAAATGTTTTCAGCAACCCTATTTCGGTTGCCGTGAGTTTCCCGCCTTTTTTGAATACATCGGATCTCCCGAAACCGCCTCCCAACCACCCATCCCCTTAGATCAACATCTTGGCTTGATGTTGTATGACGTGTTTGACTTGCGAAAAACAGCAGTAGAGGAGAGTGATAAACCTTTTATTACGGTATTCGATGCTCATTTACGCAACGGGGTGCTGGACGTGCCGCCGTTTGAAAATGCCGCCGTGAAGAAACCGAGGGGAATATAAGCATGTTGCAAGCACTGATGGAATATGGGGAAAGATTAGATTCTGAACCTGGTTTTAAAACGCGTGAGGTGCGCTGGTGTATTGAACTCACCGCTGAAGGGGATTTTCTGAACGTATTGCCGCTGGGGGATGGCAAACGCGGCGCAATGCACCCGCGCTGTCCTGATATGCACGGCATGAATGGCGGTGGAAAATCCCATTTCTTGGTGGAAAGCGTGCAAACGGTGATGCTGATATTCAAACCCAAAGAAGACACAAAAAACATTACCCGTACCGAAGAAAAGCATCATTATTTTGTAGCGCGGTTACGTGAAGCTGCCGACATTTCACCCGCTCTGGCAGTATTGGACAACGTGCTAAAAAATGAGCCTTGCGTTGAATCCATACGCACCGCTTTAATAGCGAAAAAAGCCAAGCCTGCGGATTGGCTCTGTTTCAAGGTGGGCGGTATTGATCCGCGTGAGGATCAAGCGGTGCAAACTTGGTGGCGGGATTGGCGCAAAGCGGATATGGGGGGTAATACGCCTAAAGCGGGGCAAGAGGAAGACACGGATGCGATGGTTTGCTTGTTGACGGGCAATGCCACCCAGCCATTGCCAACCCATCCGAAAATCACAGGGTTGTCTGGGGTGGGCGGTTTGAGCATGGGCGATGTCATGGTCGGTTTTGATAAAGCCGCTTTTGGTTCGTTCGGGTTGAGTCAATCTGCCAATGCCGCCATGAGCGCGGAAGCGGGGCAAAAATATGTAGATGGTCTCAATGATTTGATTCGCAATCATTCACGCAAACTCGCCAACGCACTGGTCGTTCATTGGTTCAAAGAACAAATTGCCCCACAAGATGACCCGCTGGAATGGCTAAATGGTTTTGAATCACCCGAACAGACCGAAGCCGCAGCCTTAGCCGCCGCACGTCGCGTGCTTGAGTCTATTCAAAAAGGTGAACGAGGCGATTTGGGCAATAACTATTACTATGCTTTAACCCTGTCAGGCGCATCGGGACGGGTCATGGTGCGCGACTGGATGGAGGGGCGTTTCGAGGATTTGGTTCGCCATATCGAAGCATGGTTTGCTGATCTTTCCATCGTGATGGCTGGTGATAGAAAAGAGTGTGACGGGAAGAAAGCGGCTCGCGATCCCAAGTTCTATGAAATTTGTTTAGCTTTGATTAGAAATGATCCTAAGAAGTCTATTTCTGAAAATCTGAAACAATTACCTGCCCCCATTGCCGCGACCTTATGGAAAGTTGCGGTTCAGCAACTGCCCATTCCGCAACCCATTATGGCGCAAGCCTTGGCACGCTTTCGTACCGATTTAGTGGATAAAGACCAACCCCCGTTCAATCATGCCCGCATGGGGCTGATTAGAGCTTATTTCTTTCGACTCAAACCCAAAGGTGACCCTACTATGACGATCCATCTTAATCCCGAACATCCCGCCCCCGCCTATCATTGCGGGCGGTTGCTCGCCATTCTTGCCAATTTGCAACGCGCCGCACTGGGCGACGTAGGGGCGGGCGTGGTGCAACGCTATTATGCCGCCACCAGCCAGACCCCAGGGTTAATGATTGGACGTTTGGTGAGCAATGCCCGCAACCATTTAGGTAAGCTGGACGGCGGATTAGCCTATTGGTATGAAAGCCAAATTGCCGAGGTAATGAGCCGCTTGGGCGATGGTGCGCCGCGTATTCTCGATCTCAATGGTCAAGGGCTGTTTGCACTTGGCTACTATCAACAGCTTGCCGCATTGCGCGCAGGCAACAAACCCCCCGCACAAGGAGAAACAAAATGACCGCCATTCAAAATCGCTACGAATTCCTTTATCTTTTTGATTGTGAAAATGGCAATCCCAACGGCGATCCAGATGCAGGCAATTCGCCGCGCATTGACCCAGAAGATATGCACGGCTTAGTTTCCGATGTCGCCATTAAGCGGCGTGTGCGAAATTACATTCAGGTCGCTTTTGGGAATGAAGCTCCGAATGCCATCTTTATTGAGCACTCTACGAATTTGAATAGACCCATTGCAGCAGCCCATGAAGCAACGGGAGGTGCGCCTGCGGGTGCTGGAAATAGAACGCAAGTTGGCAATGCGCGTCGCTGGATGTGCCAACAATTTTTTGATGTGCGCACTTTTGGCGCAGTCATGTCCACGGGCGCAAATGCGGGGCAAGTGCGCGGGGCAGTACAGGTCGCTTTTTCGCGTTCCATTGATCCTATTTTGCCGATGGATGTTGCCATCACTCGTATGGCAGTTGCCGAAAAAGTGAAGGATGCAAAAACAGCACATGACTATCAAGTATGGGAGGATGCCCAAGAAGAAGACAGCCTCCGCACCATGGGACGCAAATCGCTCATTCCCTACGGTCTTTATGCCGCTAAAGGCTTTGTTTCTGCCCATCTTGCCGCAGGCACAGAGTTTTCAGACGATGATCTGTCTCATCTGTGGGACGCGCTCAAGAATATGTGGGATCACGACCGCTCGGCTTCAAAAGGGGTCATGTCTTGCCGTGGATTGTATGTGTTTAAACATGTGGGAACGGATAGCAACGAAAGCCAACGGGTACGTCAAGCCATGCTAGGTTGCGCGCCCGCACATCGCTTGCTGGATTTTTCCGCGCCTGACCGCCCCGTGGGCAACCCCATTGTCGAAATCGCCCATCGTGAAGCACTGATGGGGTCACCTCGTAACTTCTCGGATTACGCGGTTACCGTTCATGCCTCACGCTTGCCCAATGGGGTGGAATTATGGGCATGGGACGATGACAAAGGTGGCTTAGTCAAAGTAGATGCCTAAGAATGCTCAAACATCAGGAGCAATCCCTTGACCGACGACAATCTCATCAACGTTTCTGCGTTGAATCAATACACTTACTGTCCCAGACGGTGTGGGTTGATTTATTTGGAGAACGAGTTTTCCGACAATATCCACACGGCTCGCGGCAATGTTGAGCATGAGCGGGTGGATCAGTCAGGTTGGATCACGACCCAAGAAGGTGCGCGGGCGGAATATACCCTGCCTGTGTGGTCGCAACGCTTGGGCTTAATTGGCAAATGTGACGTGGTGGAATTTTGGCAGGACGGCAGTATTTATCCCGTGGAATACAAACATGGCACTCGCAAACAGCGGCTGAATGATGATTTGCAACTGGTCGCCCAAGCCCTGTGTTTGGAAGAAATGACGGGCAAAGTCATCACGCACGGGGCGATTTATCATCATGGGTCACGGCGTAGGCGAGAGGTGGCGATAACGCCTGCATTGCGGCAACTGGTGGAAGACACGGTGGCGGCGATTCGGGCGATGTTGGCATCGGGCAAGTTGCCCCCGCCTGCCGATGATGCGCGTTGCAAGGAATGTTCCTTGAACGACATTTGCCAACCGCACGCGTTGAGTGAACGAGGCAAGTTGCAACGCTTGCAGGCGGGGTTGTTTAGTGAGGTGGATTAAATGAACAGGGGCGAGAGATGACGTTAGTCGAGCAAAACGAAGAAACCGCTTTGCTGAATGAGATGGTTGCCAGCATCGTGCGTGAAGTTGCGCCTGAGGCGATTATTTTGTTTGGTTCGCGGGCGCGAGGTGATGCGCGGGTAGATTCGGACGTGGATTTATTGGTGGTAGAAACCGAGCCATTTTCGCCACAACGCAGCCGCCGCAAGGAATCCGCCCGCCTATACATGGCACTCCGCAAGCTGGGCGTTGCCAAGGATATTTTGCTGTACAGTCGGGCAGAATTTGAGCATTGGAAACACTCCTTAAACCACGTCGTTGGACGGGCGCATCGTGAAGGGCGGGTGTTACATGGCAGACCTTGAACAGGCGGCAATGCGTTTAATGCGGTGGCGTAAGATACCCCGCCATGCCGCAACAGACCAGCAGCAGTTGCTCGACTTGTGCCATTTCCGCCGCCGTGAGGGTGGTCAATGCACCGTCGCCAAAGCGATTGCGATCCAGTGCGCGCAATTGTTCGGGCATGACGTAACAGGATTTAAGCAGACGATCTCGTGCGGGAATTTCGACGCGCAACGCCGCCAGATGAGTGAACAATTTGCTGGTCAGGGGCAAGCACAGCACGGGACTCATGCCCGTCGCCAACAACGCGTCGTCCAACAAAATCAACACGGGACGCACTTTGCCGACTTCCGCGCCCGCATTGGGGTTGAGTTTGGCGACCCAAATTTCACCGCGCCGCATTATCGCCACCACACTTCGGTATCCGTTTGCTCGACAAGCTCAAGGGCTTCGCTGTCTGCTGCGGCAAATTCAGCAGAAATCGCACCGCCTTCCGCTCGCGCCTCAAGATCAGTGGCAAGAAATCGGGCGGCTTGCACCACACTGGCAAGCAATCTTTCCCGTTCCATGTCGCGCAAAAACTTTTCCAGTGCGGTGCGAGCCAACTCCGAACGGCTACTGTCTTCCAGTTTGGCAAATAAGCTGAGGCGCGCATCCAGTTGTTCGGGTAAACGTAGCGTTAATGTTCCCATGATAGTCACTTTGTAAATTATTTTGACATACGGATTGTAATACAAATTATGCGCACCATCCAAAATACCTTATATGTCATGACCCCCAACGCCTATTTGCATCTGGAAAACGACACCTTGCGCGTGGATATTGAGCGAGTGAAGAAGTTGCAAGTGCCGTTGCATCATCTGGGCGCGGTGGTGTGTTTGGGCAACATTATGTTATCGCCCGCGTTGATGCACCGTTGCGCGGACGAGGGCATCGCTTTGGTGTTGTTGACCGAACAAGGTCGGTTCAAAGCCCGTTTGGAAGGGGCGGTGTCGGGCAATATTTTGTTGCGACAGGCGCAGCATCGGCTGGCGTTGGAGCAAGCCTTTGCCGTGGATGTGGCAAAAAACATCATTGCGGGCAAGTTGCGCAACAGTCGGCAAGTTTTGCTACGCGGCGCACGCGAGGCGACGGATGACGCGGATCGCAACACCTTGACCGCCGTTGCCGAAACCTTGCGTATCTCGTTGAATGGCTTGCCGTTTGCCGCCGATTTGGACACCGTGCGCGGGATTGAGGGCAATGCCGCGAAAAATTATTTCTCCGCTCTGCCGTTGTTGGTCAAACGCGATTATCGTGACGATTTTGGCATGGACGGACGCACCCGCCGCCCACCGCGTGATCGCTTTAATGCTTTATTGTCGTTTTTATACAGTATGTTAATGAACGATTGCCGCTCCGCCTTGGAGTCCGTCGGGCTTGATCCACAACTGGGATTTTTACACGCCGTGCGCCCTGGTCGCGCCGCCTTGGCATTGGATCTAATGGAAGAATTCCGCGCTATTTTCGCCGACCGCTTGGCATTGACGTTAATCAATCGCGGGCAAATTACCGCCAAAGACTTCACCCTGCGCGAAGGCGGCGCGGTGTTATTGGCAGACGATGCCCGCCGCACCGTGGTGGTCGCCTACCAAGAACGCAAACAAGAAGAAGTCCTGCACCCGCTGCTAGAAACCAAAACCCCGATAGGCTTGTTGCCGATGTTGCAAGCCCGATTTTTAGCCCGAACCTTACGCGGCGAGGTCGAACATTACCCGCCATTTTTGTACCGATAAGCACTTGTGCCTAAATTTTCGGGTATTTTAAGTGGCTAGTTGCTAGTCGTTAGCCTCTAGTTAATGGGGAAAGCTGCCTTCACTATTTTTTAAAAATATATACCCGTCGCCTTTGGAGAGCAGGTGTAACGCAGTCCACTCCCGTAGGTGCGAATTTATTCGCACGCTTTTTGGGCAATGATTGATGAGGCGAAAACCGTGCGAATAAATTCGCACCTACATCACGGGGTTTTCAAGTTGAATGGGTATATTCAAATAGATGATGAAAATATTTCACTATAACAACTAACGACCAACGACTCAACACCCAATTACTTGTACAAACCACCTTAGTTGCCATGCTAATCATCATCACCTACGACGTTTCAACCATCACCGCTGCGGGGCGTAAACGCTTGCGCCGCGTGGCGAAAATTTGCGAAAGCACGGGACAGCGCGTGCAAAACTCGGTATTTGAATGCAAAGTCAATCAAATGCAGCTAGAAATTTTAGAACGCCGCTTATTGGACGAAATCGACAACGAACAAGACAGCCTGCGGCTGTATCGTTTAACCGAACCCGTTGACCTGCACATCAAAGAATATGGTAAATTCCGTGCCGTCGATTTTGAAGGCGCATTAGTAATATGAACCGCGAACCCTCAGCAACGGCGAAAACACGGCAGTTTCGCGTTTTCGCTAACTCATTGATGAACTGGAACTTTTCCACTTCATCGTCAAATTGTGTGAACTCTTGGCAGTCGTTAGGTCAAGGGTTCGCGCATCGTCCGCTTTGCAGCGTGCAGAATCAACACGTTGCAAGCGGGCTGTAGCGTCCCCCCGAAACGGGGGACGAGGATTGAAACGTAACAGCGACTGGAATACCCTTAACACTACGACCAAGTAGCGTCCCCCCGAAACGGGGGACGAGGATTGAAACCTTGGTACGTTAATAGGCACTACGCTACCAGTCGGTAGCGTCCCCCCGAAACGGGGGACGAGGATTGAAACTCTCGATAACTGGGGAGGTAGGCTTGGCGTGCGTGTAGCGTCCCCCCGAAACGGGGGACGAGGATTGAAACTCCGGTTGCACCTGTGTCTTCGCGCCGTTCTTCGTTTCCCGCGTAGCGCCCGAAACGGGGGACGAGGATTGAAACTCCGGTTGCTGATGCTGCGCCTAGGTCTCCGGTTGCGTAGCGTCCCCCCGAAACGGGGGACGAGGATTGAAACTTACGAATGCCTGAATGCTGGGCGGATTGTATGAGGTAGCGTCCCCCCGAAACGGGGGACGAGGATTGAAACTTTTGAAGGAGGTGCCGCTCGATAATCAGCTCAGCAGTAGCGTCCCCCCGAAACGGGGGACGAGGATTGAAACATTCTCGGCTTTGCGCTTGCGGTCGCGGTGCGCTTGTAGCGTCCCCCCGAAACGGGGGACGAGGATTGAAACAAATCCTTTGTAAGAAGTAATTACTGTTGATTCTTGTAGCGTCCCCCCGAAACGGGGGACGAGGATTGAAACCAACTTCGCTTTGAAGCTGTAGATATTTAATGAAAGTAGCGTCCCCCCGAAACGGGGGACGAGGATTGAAACTAGCGCATCCTCCAACGACATTCCAACGATTGCAGTAGCGTCCCCCCGAAACGGGGGACGAGGATTGAAACGTATCACTACACCTTAATGGTGTAACCTTTGCCGACGTAGCGTCCCCCCGAAACGGGGGACGAGGATTGAAACAGTTGGTCAATCCGCCGAATTATCAATTCATCGGGTAGCGTCCCCCCGAAACGGGGGACGAGGATTGAAACAGGCAAAAATGGCGACGGAGTCGGGTATCAAGCGAGTAGCGTCCCCCCGAAACGGGGGACGAGGATTGAAACTTCGTATTCGCGCATTAAATAACCGCCATTATTGGTAGCGTCCCCCCGAAACGGGGGACGAGGATTGAAACATTCTTCCCGACGTTCTTATGGACGCGCGCATGGTGGTAGCGTCCCCCCGAAACGGGGGACGAGGATTGAAACGAAAAATGGCAAGCACTCATGGTCTCACAAGCGGAGTAGCGTCCCCCCGAAACGGGGGACGAGGATTGAAACTGATAGTAAGAAGTTTGTTCGATGGACTGAATTAAAAGGTAGCGTCCCCCCGAAACGGGGGACGAGGATTGAAACGCTCTTAATGAGCTTTACAAAAAAGCCTTTGAATCGTAGCGTCCCCCCGAAACGGGGGACGAGGATTGAAACAACGCTTGCGGGGGCTTCAACGCTCACAATCGGCGCGTAGCGTCCCCCCGAAACGGGGGACGAGGATTGAAACATACTCTCTGCGCTGATCCTACAGAGGCTCATAAGTAGCGTCCCCCCGAAACGGGGGACGAGGATTGAAACGTACACGTATTGGCG
>JBASWK010000036.1:0-5098 GCA_049276435.1 Gallionella sp.
CTCCCTCCCCTTCAAGGGGAGGGTTGGGGTGGGGATGGGGTCAAGATGAAGGCTCAAACAAACAGCACGATCATCGGCAGACAACTTCAGCGAACACTGCGCTGCCACATGACCGATGCGGAAATACGCTTATGGCATCGGCTGCGTAGTCGGCAATTGGCTGGCTGTAAATTCCGCCGCCAACATCCATACTTGGATTACGTGCTGGACTTTGCCTGTCTGGAAAAGAGCTTGATTGTTGAGGTTGATGGTGGACAGCACTTAGAAAACCAGCGAGATCAAGCACGAGACTGGCGTTTACAGGAAGCTGGATTTCGGGTGTTGCGGTTCTGGAATAACCAAGTTTTGCAAGAAACGGATGCGGTGGTCGAGGCTATCTGGATCGCTTTACAGTACACGGCGGTTATACCCCATCCCCACCCCAACCCTCCCCTTGAAGGGGAGGGAGATTGCGTACTTGTGCCACTATGATTCACATAGAGCCAAAATAAAATAATGTTCAAACCCCCTACTCGCGGCTTTACCTTGTTAGAAGTGCTGGTGGCACTGGCGATTTTCGCCTTGGTGTCGGTCATGGCTTTTCGGGGCTTGAGCATGATGTTGGACACCCGCGAGCGGGTCACGCAACAAGGGCAGAAATGGCAGGATTTATCGCGTTTATATGTACGCTTGCAACAGGATTTAAGTCGCGTGGTCTATCGACCGATACGCAATAGTTGGGGAACAGAAGTCGCAGCGTTGGTAGGAGAACCCAATCCTATCGGAGAAGATGACGCGCTATTGTCCTTTACCCGCATGGGTTTAGCAGGGCAAACGGGGCGGCTGCAAGGGTTGCAGCGGTTTGGCTATCGCCTACGGGGTGACAAAGTCGAAATGCTCAGTTGGACTAGTTTGGATCAAGCCCCGCGTGTCCGCCCTATGGTCGATGAAGTATTGAGTGGAGCCGCCAGTTTGAAGGCAAACTATTTAGACATGACAGGGGTTTGGCACGATCATTGGCCGATTACCAATCAACAGCCCACGCCCCCTGTGGCGGTTAAATTGAATTTAGTACTCAAGACAGGTGAGCGTATCGAATGGTTATTTGTCGTCCAATGAAAACCGATCACCGCCCCTTCGTTGCCCTGCGCCAACGTGGCGTGGCATTGATTACCGCCATCCTAGTCGTGGCACTGGTGGCAAGTGTAGCGACGTATTTGGCGGCGCAAAATCAAGTGCGTATTCAACAGATGGAAAATCTCAAAGCGCGGGCGCAAGCGGAATTATTGGCGCGGGCAGCAGTGGATTGGGCGCGTGCGATATTGGCAGATGATGTGATACGTGGCAGCACCATAGATGACTATTCCGAGTTGTGGGCAACGGTAGTGCCACCGCAGCAAACCGATGGAGGACAAGTCGGCGGGCGTATCAGTGACCAGCAAGCCTTGTTTAATCTGAACAATTTGGTATGGTCAGGCGTGGCTTATCCTGCCGATGTGACGCGTTTTCAGCGATTACTGACGACTTTACAATTGCCGAGTGAATTGGCGAATGGGCTGGTGGATTGGATGGATGTCGATAGTGTCGTCACCTACCCAGGCGGCGCAGAAGATGGCGAGTATATCCAACAAGAACCGCCTTATCGTGCCGCCAACCGTTTGTTGGTGGATCTCGATGAGCTGCATCAGGTTCGAGGATTTAACGCCAAAATCATTGCCCGCTTACGTCCTTTTGTCACCGTCCTGCCCGAACGCACGTCGCTCAATATCAATACGGTATCGGCTGAAGTGCTGGCAACCGTGTTGGATAATGGCAATTTGAGCGATGCCAATGCGATTGTATTGGCGCGTCAATCTCGACCGATACAGGATAAACAAGACTTGTTGATGCGCTTCCCTAATTTGCCCATGCAATCAACAGACAACTCGCTGGAATACGCGAGCCGATACTTTTTGGTTGCAAGTCAGGCACAATATGGCACGGCAGTGGTACGGGAACAGGCTTTATTGCAACGCAATGGCATGGGCTGGCCAAAGTTGATATGGATTAAGCAGATGTAGAGAGGGGAAGGGAGGGAGGGCATGTTGAACTTGTGGCTAATGCTTTTCTCCCTTCTCCCGCAGGCGGGAGAAGGGTTGGGGATGAGGGAGTTTGAGCTGTCGTACATTATTTAATACGCAACACCCCTAACCCTCTCCCGCTTGCGGGAGAGGGAATTAATGGGTGATATTCACCCGATGGATTTTGTTGGAGTACATAGTGGCAATTTTGCGAATTTTGATGACAGAATCTCCCCCTGAGTTGGGGACGTGTCTGGCATGGGAACTATTGGATGCGACGGGTCATGCCGTGCAATCTGGCTGTGATTCCTTGGCGGATATGCCTGTTGCGGAACAGTGTCAGGCGGTTGCCCCTGCGGCGGTGGTATTGCTAACCTCGGTGAAGCTCCCTGTCAGCAAAGGCGAAAAAGCCCGTCGCCTATTACCGTTTGTGGCGGAAGAACAGCTGGCGGTGGAGGTGGATACGGTGCATTTTGCCTTGGGCGAAGCACTGCCCGATGGTCGCCTAACCGTGGCAATTATCGAGCAGCACTGGCTGCAACAAAGTCTGGCTTTTTTGACGGCGCAGGGTTTGCGCGTGCAACACTTTTTCCCTGAAACGTTGCTGTTGGCTTTGCCTGAAGACGGTTGGGTCATGACCTGGGATGGGCAGCAGGGCTTGGTGCGTACAGGCGAATCGGCGGGCTGGGTGCTGGAGGGCGAGGGGATTCCTTTTGCGTTGCAGTGTTTGTGTCAATCCGTCGCTGCACATCCGCCCAGCCAGTTGCTGATTTACACCCACGCGGCGTTGGATGTTGCGGTGTGGTCGGCGCAATTGGGCATCCCTGTGGTGAAAAGTACGCAAGCTGCGCCCAGCGAGTTATCTGCATTAGACCTATTGCAAGGTGATTTTGCGCGCCAGCAGTTTAATTGGACTTGGCTGCCTAAGTTAAAGCCCGTGTTATGGCTGGGGGCGGCGATGATCTTGTTGCAATTGCTCGGTACGGGCATAGACGCTTGGCGGCTTGGTCGCGAACAACGGCAATTGCAGCAAGCGATGGAAGCCAGCTTTCGTCAGGCGTTTCCCGAAGCCACGGTAGTGGTCGATCCTGCTTTGCAAATGGAACGACAACTGGCGAACTTGCGGCGAACCGCTGGCATTGCCGATACGCAGGATTTTTTACCCATCTTGGGCAAAATTACGCCCTGGTTACAGGGGGCGAGCGGGATGCAACTACAAAAAATAAACTATGAAAACCAAGTGCTTAAGCTAGAGTTCAATTTACCGAGTGCAGCGATATTGGCATCCCTGCATACCCAGTTGAATCAGCTCACTTGTCAAACCGAGTGGCAGGCTGAAGGCATGAATGTACGGCTTAAAATATGGGAGTGTCGATGAAATCCGATTGGTCTCGTTATTGGCAAAATTTGTTGCCGCGCGAACGCTGGATCATGGCGGGCGGCGGGGGGGTGTTGCTGGTCGCACTGTTATATGCCTATTTTTGGTTGCCGCTGCATCAGCAACGCCAAAAATTACAAGAAATTTTGCCGCGTATGCGGCTACAAGCGACCCAGTTGCAGACGGCTCGCGATGAAGTCTTGCGACTAAAAACGCAAGTCGGAACAGGTGCTCAATCCAATTTACCCTTGCAGCAACGGCTCACCGCCAGTGCGACGGCACAAGGATTAACCTTGCTCAAAGTCGATATGACGGGAGAGCAAAGTGCTGTGCTGGTGTTAGATGATGTGGCGTTTGATGAGGGGCTGCGTTGGTTACATGTGCTGCAAACCCAACAAGGGCTACGCTTGGTAGCAGGTGACATCACCCGCAACGCGCAAGTTGGGCGAGTCAATATCCACGCGACGGTTTCCCAAGAATGAGTATGCGTCGTAAATTGTGGATCGCAGCGGGGCTGTACGGCATATTTTTGCTGATCACTTTACCTGCCCACTGGGCGGCGGTGGCATTGGCGAAGTTCAGCCATCAACGTCTCCAACTGATCGCCCCCGTCGGCACCCTATGGCAAGGAACGAGCCGTGCGTTACAAGTGGATGCGAATCGACTAAAAGATTTTGCGTGGACGCTCAATGCAGGCTGCGCGCTCTGGGCAACCGTCTGCGCGGACGTGACATGGGCAGGCGATTCACATGCCAAGCTACGTTTAACCAGACAGGCTTTACGCTTACAAGATGCACAGATCACCTTGCCTGTCGCAGGATTGGCGGCCGTCTTTCCCACTGCGGCGGAGTACGAATGGGGCGGCGAGGCGATGATACAAACATCCGCGTTGACGTGGCAATTTGAGGGGGGATTGCTTGGCAAATCTCGCGTCGAATGGCGTGATGCGCGTACCATCAAACTGCCCGTGCAACCGCTAGGGGATTATTTAGTGGACATTACAGGGACCAAGCAAGGCATCGTATTGCAGCTTCGCACCCTGCGCGGCGCATTGGAGGTCAATGGCACGGGACGTTGGGCGGCACACGACCACTTTCGTTTTTCAGGTAGCGTCAAGCCCGACCCCGCGCGTCAAAGCGAGTTTGGCGCGTTATTAAGTTTGACAGGCAACCAGCCCGATGCCTTGGGGCAATATCGCGTCGGATTTTAAACAACTTTAATTCCCTCTCCCGCAAGCGGGCATAAGTATCTACACAACTCTCTACTATCTGCCATATTCCCTCACCCTAGCAGGGGGAGGGTTAGGGTGGGGGTTGAAATCTTCGCACCGATGCAAACTTTCAACCCCCATCCCCGCCTTCCCCCTGCAAGGGGGAAGGAGTAGATTCACTATGATTTTAATTTAAAATCAACATGTTAGAGTTAATCAATCAAAACAGGTGCATTCTCAAAAATGCGCCATAAATTGTGTAGATACCTATAAACCTAAAAACCGCAGTTACCCATAGACAAATCCTCTAATCTACTGGCAGGATAGCGGTTTTAGGATTTTTGGGGGGTACCCGATGGGTGAGTCAAAATTGAAGCAGGAGAAGCATGACGACACGCTGCTGAAGTGCACTGGCGTGCAGACGGTTGCAGGGCGGGTACGGGTGCGTTGGGAAGATAAAAGTGCCGCCAC
>JBASWK010000037.1:0-2987 GCA_049276435.1 Gallionella sp.
AAAAAACACATATAACTCAATGATTATTAAATAAATTAAGATGTGTAGATACCTATGCCTTGAAGGGGAGGGAGATTGCTCATTTGTGCCATGATGACCCACTATGATTCACATAGAGCCAAAACCTTTCACTCCGCCAACTAAAAACTAACGACTAGCGACTAACAACTCAATACCCAATTATTTGTACGCAACCACTTAACGACTAGCAACTTATCGACGATAATTTATAATCTGAGTTGTTAGTCGCTAGTTAATACTAGGAAGCTGCCAGATACTATGTTTTTTTACAATATATTCAAGTGGATGAGAAAGGCATTTTACCCCGCCAGCTAAAAACTAACGACTAGCGACTAACAACTCAATACCCCGTTATTTGTAGACAACCACTTATAAGCCCCTTCAATCCGCGAACAACCAGATGACCACCGCCATTCGGCACAATAAACAGCAAAACGAAATTGCTTTCGTGTTGCACAGCTATCCTTACAGCGAAACCAGTCTGATTATTGACGTGTTTAGCCGTGCGCATGGGCGGCTGGCCATCATGGCGCGGGGGGCGCGGCGACCCAAGTCCGCGTTGCGCGGGGTGTTGATGAGCTTGCAACCTGTGTTATTAAGCTGGTTTGGCAAGGGCGAAGTACGCACTTTGCACAGCGCGGAATGGCAAGGCGGGCAGCCGTATTTGCAAGGTACGGCGTTGCTGTGCGGCTGGTATTTAAACGAATTGCTGTTGAATTTATTGGCAAAAGACGATGCGCATCCCGAATTGTTTGATGTGTATCGCGCCACGATTTACCGCTTAGCACATGAGACCGACCACGCCGCCACCTTGCGCTGTTTTGAAAAACATTTGCTACAAGCATTAGGCTACGCCTTGCCGTTAGAACGCGAAGCCAACCACGGCGCGCCGATAGAGTCCGCGCAGCATTACCGTTTTGTGGCGGAACACGGTGCGGTGCGCGGCACGTCACACATTGGTATTCCCGTGATTGGCAAAACATTATTAGACATGGCGGCGGACGAATACAGCGACCCTGTCACGGCGCAGCAAAGCAAACAACTGATGCGCCAATTACTCAACCACCACCTCGGCGGCAAAGCATTACACACCCGCGAATTGATTAAGGATTTACAGAAATTATGATGAAACTCGGCTTAAACATAGACCACGTCGCCACCTTGCGCCAAGCACGCGGCGCACGTTATCCCAACGTGGTGCGCGCGGCGTTAATTTGCGAAGAAGCAGGCGCGGATGCGATTACCCTGCACTTGCGCGAAGACCGCCGCCACATCCAAGACCGCGATGTCGAAGTGCTGCGCGAGATGCTGCAAACGCGGATGAATTTGGAATGCGCGGTCACCGAAGACATGCTGAAAATCGCCTTGCGTACCAAGCCGCATGATATTTGTCTCGTGCCAGAACGACGCGAAGAACTCACCACCGAAGGCGGCTTGGACATCATTCGCTACTTCGACGCGGTCAAATCTGCCTGCCACCGCTGCGCCGAAGCCGACATCCGCACCTCGCTGTTTATCGACCCCGACTTTAGCCAAATTGACGCAGCCAAACGTGCAGGCGCGCCCGTCATCGAACTGCACACAGGAAAATACGCCGATGCCGACAGCGTCCCCGCTCGTTTACACGAACTCGAACGCATCCGCGCCGCCGCCGAACACGCGCATGGATTGGGCTTACACGTCAACGCGGGACACGGCTTGCATTACCACAATGTGCAAGACATCGTCGCCATTCCGCATATTGTCGAGTTGAATATCGGACATGCGGTGATTGCCGAATCGCTGTTTATTGGATTGGATGCGGCAGTGCGCAAAATGAAAGCGTTGCTGGCGTGAACCAAGCTGTTGCGATAAACCCAACCGTAGGTGCGAATTTATTCGCACGTTTTTTCTTAACCCCCATCCCAGCCTTCCCCCTAGCAGCATAAGTATTTAATTCCCTCTCCCGCAAGCGGGAGAGGGTGAGGGGCATTGCGTACTAAATACGATTATGACAGCTCAAACTCCCTCATCCCCAACCCTTCTCCCGCTTGCGGGAGAAGGGAGCGTCGTAGGGGCGGATTGCATCCGCCCTTGGGCGCGTGCAACGCGCCCCTACGTTCAATCACCTCGCCTGCAAAAAGGTATGTCATGATCTACGGCATCGGCACCGACCTGGTGGAATTAACTCGCATGGAAACGTTGTGGGCAAAACACGGCGCACGTTTTGCCGCCAAAATTCTGAGCGCGCAAGAACTGCCCGATTTGGACAACCACCCCCACCCTGCCCGCCTACTCGCCAAACGTTTCGCTGCCAAAGAAGCCTTCGCCAAAGCCGTCGGCAGCGGACTGCGCCACCCCGTCAGCCTGTCGCGCATCAGCGTCATCCACAACGGATTAGGCAAACCCATGCTGCACTTTGACGACACCCTACGCCTGTATTTAGCCCAACTCGGCATCAGCGCGCACCACTTGTCGATTAGCGACGAACGCAGCATGGTGACCGCGTTTGTGGTGTTGGAAATGCACTAATGACTGACCGCCTTAGCGTGAGACTAAACAGGTATTTATTGACTAAGGTGTTGTGTACAAGTAATTGGGTATTGAGTTGTTAGTCTCTAGTCGTTAGCTTTTAGTTTGTTAGTTTGCAGAGTACAAATTATTTCTTATCCACTTGAATATATTGTAAAAAATATAGTGTCGGACAACTTTACATCATTAAACTAGCGACTAGCGGCTTAAAATACCCGAAAATTTATGTACTCGCACTTACAACTTATACATACTGACGCTGTCACGCAAGCGATCCGCTACTTTACTGATCCCCGCCGAAGATGCTTGGCTTTGTTGGGTGCTGCTGACAAATTGCATGGTCACGTTATTGATGTCCTTCATGGCGTTGGTCACTTGTTCTAGCCCCATAAACTGTTGCTTCACCACGGCGGTAATTTGCTGGCTGGCAATGGTGGTTTCTCGCACCACTTCAT
>JBASWK010000038.1:0-4510 GCA_049276435.1 Gallionella sp.
GTGGCGGCACTTTTATCTTCCCAACGCACCCGTACCCGCCCTGCAACCGTCTGCACGCCAGTGCACTTCAGCAGCGTGTCGTCATGCTTCTCCTGCTTCAATTTTGACTCACCCATCGGGTACCCCCAAAAAACCTAAAACCGCTATACTGCCAGTAGGTTAGAGGATTTGTCTATGGGTAACTGCGGTTTTTAGGTTCATACGGATGCGATTGCGATTGCGATTTCGCAGATGCGATCTTTGCTGGGTAATGCAAGTCTGGGTCAATTGCAACAGCCGTAATTTTATAACGGGACTTTTTGATTTTTGTTGATTTTATGGACAAATTTTTTATACGCAACCACCCTTTAAAAATACCAAAACTAAAATGCGTCCTTGCTTTTATATCTATCTTCACTACAATCGACACAATATTCATTCACTTTGAGGGAAATGCTTGTGAAAACTTTACCATCACGCGAGGTGCAAAATAAATTCGGGGAGGTATCCAATCGGGTATTGAGCGGTGAGGGGATTATTGTGACGCAATACAACCGCCCTACTTTGATGATTTTGCCCTATCAGGTGGGCAAGGAGGCGATGCGACTTTATAAAGCCGAGCAGATGGTGCAGTTTATGAAAAACATGACCACGAATGCTGACGCAGAAGCCTTAACAATGGAAGATATTAACGCCCTTGTTCATGAACTCCGATAAAACCGTCATTTTAGATACCCGTACGCTCATTGGCGCAATCCTTAAACCGCATACACTCCCCGCAGAAGTGTATTACCATGCCAGCAAGCATCATCGTTTGATTGCATCAAAAGAAACCATACAGGAAATGATGGAAGTAGTGGGGCGAGATAAATTTGATCGCTTCAGAGACCGAGATGAGCGAATCAAAGCCTTGTCTTTTTACTTGTCGCTGGTGGAAATAGGCAACGCCAATGTGGTTGTAAACGATTGCCGTGACCCAAAGGACAATAAATTTCTTTCTCTCGCCATTTCATTGAGTGCAGACATGATCATTTCCAGCGATGATGATTTGCTGGTTTTGCATCCCTATAAACAGACACGAATTTTGACTGTTCGCCAGTATGCAGAAGAGCATGGATTGCGATAGAAATTTAAAACCGCTCAAGATAACGCATATCAAAATGACAGATAATTTTTCATTTTATGAAAATTATTGTCATATTCTCCGTGTGGAGAGTACAGGTACGATTCGAGATTCATCTCGGAAAGTAGCCATAAAAAAGACCCGCATCAACGGGTCTTTTTCTTTGGAAGAGCAATGAGCTTTTTCCACCAACTATTTATCACTATCATATAATGAGTTCATTATATCTCATCTTATTGATTTTGCAAAAGATTTTTTATTTTTATATGCCCGTGCCAGTCACCGATTCCCTCAGCCAGCGGGCGGGATTGTACGGGGGTTTGTGGAAAATATATGTACAAGATAGACTGAATTTGATTTTTTAGGCAGCAAAATGAAAACAAGAAAAATCATTTGCTTTTGTCTGCATTGTCCATACAATACAGACAATATAATCAAAAAGGGCTATGCAAATGAAAACACTCTCTTCCCGTGAAATGCAAAAAAACTTCGGCATTGTGGTCAATCTGGTCAGTGCGGGTGAGAGTCTTTGTGTCACCAAACATGGGCGCAAGGCTTTTTATATCGTGCCAGAAAATGAAGATACGGCCGAGATGATGCGAAAAATCGCGGGTCGTCGCTTGGTGAAAAATCTGCATTCGATGCAGTCCAGCGAAGCGGCAAAAACCTTAACTTCTGACGATATTACCCAACTTATCCATGACTGCTTTGCTTAAGCCCATCGTACTGGATAGCAATTTGATCGTGAGTGCTATCCTCAATCCTGAAGGAATCGCCACGCTCGCACTGGAGATTGCGGTCGAGAATTTTGAAATTGTCATTACGCGTGAGACGATTTTGGAGCTGGCAGAGGTGTTGAGTCGGGATAAATTTGATCGCTATGTGCCGATAGAGGTGCGTCAGGCGTTGCTCAAGCAGTATGCCGAATCGGCGAAAGAGGTGGCTGTTTTGGTGGAAGTCACGGATTGTAAAGACCCAAAAGACAATAAATTTCTTTCGCTTGCACTGGCAAGTCATGCAAAACTCATTGTTTCTGGAGATAAACGCGATCTGCTTTGTATGAATCCTTATCGGGGCGTGGATATTATTGGTTTGCGGGCATTTGTCGAAAGTTTTCAGAAATATGTTTAGACTTTTGTATTCTCCGTCTGGAGAGTACGGTTTGCTTTCAAGATTTATATCTGAAAGTAGCCATGAAAAATCCCCTCTACAAAGGGGATTTTTCTTTTGGAAGAGCTATGAGCTTTTTCCACCAACTATTTATATCTTGGTTATAAAATAGAGTTAGCATGTCGCATGCTTATTGATTTTGCAAAAGATTTTGGATTTTTATATACCCGTGCCCGTCATCCATTCCCTCAACCAGCGGGCGGGGTTGTACAGGGGTTTTCGGCGCGATGGATAAAAGATTTGTGCAAAAATTGATTTTCGCAGGTGCGACTAATTCGCACGGGTTTGGGTATTTCAGGGAGTTTTGACATCAAAAAAAGCGTGCGAATGAATTCGCACCTACGGCGGTCATCGCGACGTTTTCCGTCATTGCGACGCAGGAAGCAATTCTCCTAGTGGATTCGCGTAGCCCGTATGTAATACGGGTTTTATGTAGGGGCAATGGATTCCCGTATTGCATACGGGCTACGGTCAGGTACGTATCCACCATTGCGCAGATTGGATTTATCCCCGCTTTCACGCCATCATACCGATGATGCAGCAACTCTCATTTTGACCGTGGGTACGACAAATTCGTACCGTTGCTTGTGAATAAGGCTTTTTTTCGCCTTTTCGGGCGATGTACGAATCTGTCGTACCCACAAAACCTGCTGTTTAGTCAAAATGAGAATTGCTGTCGCCAACGAACCCCTTATCACGCAAATAATCCCAAAAAACAAAATTCTTACAGGCGACTTACCATTGTGGCATGTATTATGCTTAAACATAGCAAAAGCGCACATTCTTTCGTAAAATACACGCGACCTCAACAGCCGACCACGCCCATATGCCCTTTACCAAACGCGCCTTTACCACACCAACACCATGAACACTTCAACTCGCAAAGTCACCTTTGGACTAGAAACGCGTACGTGCAGCGTCCATTTTTCGATGCCAGATGCCGCTGACCGTGCCGAATTGGAAACATTTATTCGTCAACAGTTTTATCAAGCGCACGGTGCGCAGATCAACGCCTTTATGCCTTGTTTAATGAGCTTACGTGACGCACAGGGCAAGTTAATAGCAGCGTGTGGTTTACGCAGCGCGACAGATGAACCCTTATTTCTGGAAACTTATCTGGATCAATCTATTGAGGCGCGACTCTCTGCGGCGATGGGGTACACAATACGTCGTACAGAAATTGTAGAAGTGGGTAATTTTGCCGTGGCGACCCCAGGTGCTGCACGCTGTTTAGTCCATGAAATCATCAAACAACTACATCTGACTGCCAAACAATGGGCGGTTTTTACCATTATTCCTTTAATTAGCAACGCATTCGCTAAAATGGGCGTTCAAGCCGAAGCCTTAGGTGAGGCAAAAATAGATCGAATTCCCCTTGAAGAACATGCGAATTGGGGACGTTATTACCAACAAAAACCACAAATCATGGCAGTACGTCGTTTTTAACCCCGCCCCCTTACTAAGTACCCGATTGTAGATTATCGTGGATAAGTCATTAAGCGGGTAACTACTCAGCTCCCCCTTTGCTTTAATCGCGCAAATCACGTACAGTTTGCCACATGACTTCAATACCCGACCTCAATTTACTCAGCCATGCTGAAAAGGACGAGCTTATTCGTAGCTTGTTTGTTCAGCTACAAGAACTAGCGGGTATCGTCGCGGAACAAGCGGCGACAATTGCGGAACTTAAAGGACGTTTGGCGTTAAACAGCAGCAATTCTAGCAAGCCGCCTTCAAGCAACGGCTTTGACCAACCCAGCACCAAAAACCGTTCATTACGCGGTAAAAGCGGTAAAAACAAGGGCGGGCAACAGGGGCATATGGGCAATTGTTTAAAACAAGTTGAACAGCCCACCCACACGGAAAGGTGTCTGCCGCCTAGCCACTGTGACTGCGGTTTGGCATTGGGTGAACCCCAAAAAGTTGAATCGCGCCAAGTATTTGATATTCCAAAAATACGCCCCGAAATCACCGAATATCAAGCCTACGAAACGCGCTGCGCCTGTGGAAAAGTGCATCGCGGCAGCTTCCCAGAGGGGGTTGTGGGTCATGTCCAGTACGGTCCTGTCGCTAAAGCGATGGTGGTCGAGTTGACCCATCATGAAATGCTACCGTTAGCGCGCACGGGGGAGTTGATGGGGACTATTTTTGATTTGCCGATGTCGGACGCGACCGTTTTGGCGATTCAAAAAGAAGCGGGTCAGCGTTTAACCCTCGTTGTGGCGGAAATTGCCGATG
>JBASWK010000039.1:0-29709 GCA_049276435.1 Gallionella sp.
ACTCCCTCCCCTTCAAGGCATAGGTATCTACACAACTTTTAACTCATTGAAATTTAATTAAAAATCAGGGGACGTAGGAGCGCAATTTATTGCGCGAAGGGTGTTGCGAGAGGCTATCGCGCAATAAATTGCGCTCCTACATGGCGTTTAGTTTGCAATGGCAATGAAAAAACACATATAACTAAATGATTATTAAATAAATTAAGATGTGTAGATACCTATGCCCTTGAAGGGGAGGGAGATTGTTCACTTGTGCCACTATGACCCACTATGATTCACATAGAGCCAACTTCTGCCAACTAACGACTAGCGACTAAATACCCAATGATTTGTACGCAACCACTTATGTATCATACCTACCTCGCACAAAACAGCCTCAATCATGATGCCACTCCATAAACTGAAAAATCTCATGCGTCGCCCGCGATTTGAATTATTCTGGTTATTGCCCGCGTGGTTGCTGCTGGGATTGCATCGTTTGATGATTAAAGCCATTCCGCTACGCTATTTCGCTCCCTATTTTGGCACTCAATTGGGCATTTCGTCGTTTGTCCCGTTGCTTTCACCCGTACAAACCCGCCGCGCCATTGCCTTGGGTAGGGTGGTGCAAACCGCTGCACGCTATACGCCTTGGGAATCCAATTGCTTTCCGCAAGCCTTGACCGCTCGGCAGCTTTTGGCTTGGTACGGCATTCCCTACAGCTTGTTTTTTGGGGTACAAACTGCGCCTTTCGCCGCGCATGCTTGGGTGGTAGCGGGGCGCGTGCGCGTGGCGGGTGGGGAAAGTTTTTCTTGTTTTACCGTGGTCAGTTGTTTTACTTCAGTCATTCCCGCTTCTTTTAATCAAGCATGAAAAAACATTTTATCCAACTCAAAAATCAGGTACGCACGTTTAAAAATGCGCATCACCCCCTGCTGCGCGCCCTGTATTGGACGCTTAAAAAACCGTTTGAAATTAAAAGTTTTTTAATGGATGGCAGCCATCGTTCGGTGGTCATGACCAAGCTTTTAGCACGACAACAGGCTCACCAATTGGTCAACTACACCGCCCCGCATCGTTATCCCGCTGTGTTTCGTGCCTGTGCTGAATACTTTGCGGCGGCACAGCCGCTGACCTTGCTTTCTTTTGGTTGTTCGACGGGGGAAGAGGTTTTTTCGCTCAGGGAATACTTCCCACATGCAGAATTGGTGGGGGTGGACATTAACCGCCGCAATATCCGCGTGGCGCGTGCTAGTCGGCAAAAAGATGCGCGTATGAATTTCTATACTGAGCTGCCTGAACAGGGGCAATACGATGCAATTTTTTGTATGGCGGTGCTGCAACGCACCGAAAACCGCTTGCCCGACACCACCGACAGCAGCCAGATTTACCCTTTTCATCGCTTCGATGCGCAAGTGGTCATGCTGGATGCACGACTCAACGTGGGTGGTTTATTTGTTATCGACCATGCCGATTACCGCTTTGAGGATACCCGCGTCGCCGCAAAATATCAGCCACTGGACAACCCGCCGCGCATACAACGCGCCCGCCCCATTTTTGATCGCAACAACCAGCGCAGCCTGATTCCCTATGACAATCCCCGCGTATTTAAAAAAATAGTGGTGTAGCTATGCCACAAGCCAGCAATTCTCAATTCAAAAAATTGCCAGCCAATCTTATTTTATCGTTAAAAATCAATATGGCATGACGTAGGAGCGCAATTCATTGCGCGATAGCATCGAGAAAATCGCGCAATGAATTGCGCTCCTACGACCCCTTTTATACCTGTCGAGTATTTTAAGTTGATATTTATATTGTGTATTTTTGAATTGAGAATTGCTGACCACAAGCTGTTGCAACACACTTTGCACGAGACTTGCGCCTCCCCTATAATTTGACACTTCTCCATCACGACCCTTTAACCATGACCACACTCTCTTCAACCTCGATAATCTGTCGTCGTGACAACCACCTTTCCACCGCAATCGACGATTGTTTAGTCATCATGTCCATCGAGCAAGGCAATTATTGTGACTTGGATGCCATTGCCAGCGACATTTGGCAGCGGTTGGAGCAGCCAATCCCCGTTGGCGATTTATGTGTCAAATTATGTCAAGAATATGATGCTGATTTAGCCACCATCCAACGCGATGTACTGGTTTTTCTCGCTAAACTCGCTGACAAGCATCTGATTGAAATTCGCTCGTAACCTCCTAAATAATGGCATCTCATTCCAATTTCAGTTTAAAAGTGAAATTGGAATGATCGTAGGGTGCGCCGTGCGCACCATGGTGCATGAAATGCACCCTACGTCACCCTTGCTGTATTGAAATGAAAACGGAATAAGCCAATGAACCTCGATTTGATTTTATGCGGCTGGCGCGTGCGCTCCACTTTGCCGTTGCCTGAGCTATTACCTTGGACGGGGGATAATCGCCCCGTCGATATTGAAATTGGCGTAGCAAACCTCCCCGTTCCCACGGACATGCCGACCTTGGTTTTGCCACACAGCCGTTTGTGGCGCAATGGTGATTTCCTGTTAGAACTAGACGGCGTGGGGCGGTTTTGGGTGGCACAAGGTCGCCGTGTATTGATTGAACCCGCGCCCGATTGCCCTGCGGCGGAATTGCGCGCCTTTATTTTGGGGTCGGTGTTGGGGGTATTGTGTCATCAGCGAGGGCTTTTGCCGATACACGCCTCGGCGGTACGGATTGACGAAGTCGCGGTGTTGATTGCGGGCATTTCGGGGGCGGGTAAATCCACCTTGGCGGCGGCATTGGGCGCACGTGGACACGCCTTGTTATCCGATGATGTCGCAGCGATAGATCCCAAAAACGGGCAGCTATTGCCCGCGTATCCACAACGCAAACTCACCCCCGACGTGCTGAATGTCTTGCAAATGCCACACGAAGGTTTGCTGGCGCACCGTGTGGGCCAGGTCAAATACCGCGTGCCAGCGTTTGCCGATTTCAGCAGCGCGCCGATTACCCCCGCAGCGGTTTTTGTGCTGAATGTCAGTCCGATTGGACCATTCGGCGCACCCCAACGACTGTCTTCAGCAAAAGCCATGGCGTTGTTGGATAGAATGATTTATCGACGTGCGGTGGGTCATCACATTCAGTCTAAGCTTGCCCTGTTCTCCTCCATCGCCAAACTGTCGCACCTTGCCCCTGTCTATACCTTGCCTAGACGCAAGGGTGCGCCATTAAGCGAATTGGATGCCTTTGCCGCACAGCTCGAAACCTGTGTGCGCGCGTTGAAATCTCACGGATAACCGCCCAATGAACGGTTTTTACTGGATCGCCTCCTATCCCAAATCGGGCAACACTTGGCTGCGCTTGTTTCTGGAAGCTTTGTTGGCGGGGTCATTGGACATCAATCGCTTGAAAAAGGCAGGCGGACATGCGGCAATACGCGCTGAATTTGATCGCTTGCTGGACATTCCTTCGTCAGATTTAACCGACGATGAAATTACCAATGCCCGCCCCAGTCTGTATCAGATTGAAGCCAACGCCGCCACTCAGCCCATGTTTCGCAAAGCACACGATGCGTGGCATTTGACCCCCGCAGGCAAGCCGCTTTTCCCGCCTGAACTGACCTTGGGCGCGGTATATTTGGTGCGAGACCCGCGTGATGTGGCAGTGTCGTTAGCACACCATCTGGTACAAGATATTGACCGTACCATCATGCGCATGAACGACCCCACTGCGGTGATGGAACGTGCCAAGCTCCGAATGCAAAGCCAGTTACCCCAACGCTTATTAACTTGGCAACAGCATGTGCAAAGCTGGCTGAACGCGCCCATTCCCGTGTTGTTGGTCAAGTACGAAGACCTGCTTACTGACCCTGTTAATCGTTTTGGCGAGATTGCCGATTTTCTGAAACTGGCGGTCACATCTGAGCAAATTGCCGCCGCCGTGCAAGCCGTGCAGTTTGATCGCCTACGCGACTTGGAAGCAAGCAACGGTTTTGCTGAAAAACCACCCGATGCCAGCCGATTCTTCCGACGCGGTATCGCGGGTGGGTGGCAAGATACCCTGACTCCGACCCAAATCGAGCGCATTGAAGTGCATCATGCGGACATGATGCGACAATTGGGATATATGTCATTGGGGTAAACTGTAGCCCCTTCGCCGCCACAATATAAAAGATGGCATTGATGAGAAGGTTTTGGTAGCATTCGGACTGCTTAGATTTATCATCAACTCATCTAAGCACTTATTAAACCTTTAAAACGCCCCACTTTAAAACGGATAGTCGCTATGAAACCTGAAATAACACTCGCTACAGAAAATAAAGCCCCCGAAGTGCAAGCAAAAAAACACTGGAAAATGCCTGAAGTAAAGGTGTTTTCCGTTGATGACATGACCGAAGGTACCACAGGACCAGGCTCTGATGGTTCGGGTGGTGTCTCATAACGATTGATGATTCTGATTTTCAACGTGCAATATAAATTGCCCTGCTGAAATGCCTTGAAGCAGCTTGGTTCGATTGAACAAGCTGCTTTTTTGGTTCGTGACATACGCCTCTATCAAACGATTTAATCCCTCAAGGTCAATCGCGCGTGAAGCTAACGGGGACGCGACACACCGTGCTAACACGGTGCGAATTTCCGCTTGCGAGGCGATCACTTGGGCTTTCCAGTCAGCGCCCTGAAATCCCTTTGTTTTGCATTCCAAGATGGCTTGGGGCAGCATCTGCCCATAAGCGCGCTTGAGCAAAAAGCGATTTTGTCCCTTGCGCATAAACTGCGCTTCAGGAATGGCGAGACAAAATTCCAGAAAACGTAAATCAGCGGTGGGATCGCGCAGTTCTATGCCTGTTTTAGCGAGTGTCGCCATGCGGTTGTCTCCGACTTCCGCCATGCTGTGCAATACGTTGCAACGCACGGCACGACTATCACTAAATCCTCGAAAATTTAAATCGTGTCCAGCCAACTGTGCACGTTGCCAAATCGCCATTTGTTGGGCAAATTGGGGATGAATAGCAGAATAGCGGGCGAACGAATAAGGTTGACCACGCCATTGGTCAATGACTTGCCACATTGCATCGGGTAGGAAAGGCTCAATGGAATTAAAAACAATGCGCTTCCACGACCAGCCTGCCACGTGCCGAGTCGCTATCGCTTCCTGCACCCAACCGTGTACTTCCCCTCGCGCCAGCAAGTTTGGCAGTAAAGCACTTCCATCCCAAGACAAGCCCATATTGCCTTGCTGCCCTGTCAGCATGACACGGATACCACGTGCCGATGCGTCGTCCAGCAGTGCTTGCCACCAGCCCAAATTAGCCATATTTCTAAAGGGGCGATCAGCATAATGAATGATTGAACTTAACTCGTCCAATAACCCCCCCTTCGCCCGTACCGCAACATGGTTGATATTGGCATGACGTGCCGCTAACAATGCTGCCAGCGGAAACTCATCTGCGTGCGCGCCCTTAGGTATCTCTCCCGTGAAATCTGCACTGGGTCTTGCGGTAAAGGCGGTGAGTTGTTGTTCGCCCAATAGTTTGGCTGCCATGGCCGTTACGGTACTGCTGTCGAAGCCAGAGCTTAATTGTGAGCCAATGCCCCCTCTGCTTCTTAAGCGACAGCGCACTGCCTCTTCAAACTTTTCTTTAAAGGCTTCTACATAGTCATCGTCCGAGGGGAGCTCAATCCGCCTTTCGGGGTCATAACGGTGAAAGCACACATCTCGTACTTGCCCCTGCTCCAGTACGAGGTAGTGTCCTGGCTCTACCCGTTGGATATGTTGATATAGGCTTTGCGCTCCCGTCAGTGGCAAATTGACTAAAAAATCTGCCAGACGCTCTTCATTGATTTGTATGGGAATACGACCTAAAGCGAATAAGCCTTTGGGCATGGAAGCATAGGCAAAGAAATTATTTTGCCTATGCCAATACAACGGACGACCCCCGCTCAAGTCACGGCAAAGCAAAAGTCTTTTGGCATTCGCATCCCAAATCGCCAAAGCAAATTCTCCTACCAAGCGGGCAAAACTGGCTGCACCCCATTGCGTAAAAGCCGCCAACACAATGGCGCTATCCGCCATTTGTTTGGCTTCTTGAACGGGAATAGCGAGGGCTTTAATCAACTCTTCACGGTTATCAATGCGTCCCGCGAAAGTCAGGGTGATGGCTTGGGACAACAGCGGTTGTTGGTCGTAATCATCCTCTGGCGTGGTACGGAATAGCAAATGTGCCATCGCCACGTTTTGCTGCTGCCAAAGACGTTGCGCATCTTTTCCGTATAAGGTCAGCGCCTGTATCATGCGCGGCATATCGGTCTGATCCACGACCGCGCCCTCTGGGCGAACGATTCCTGCAAGTGCACTCATTACTTAATAGGCTGAAAATAAAAGATGCCAAGGGTAGCAAAAATAGATGGATCAAGATACCGCTGCGGCAAACTATACCCATTCAACTTGAAAACCCCGTACCTTTCGTAGGTCGGGTTTCAACCCGACAGCGCGTGCATGTCTGGATAAATCTCGACCTACGGAGCAAGGTTTTACCCGTTCTTCAATGGCGACGGGTATGTGCCACCGTAGATCGGGCTTTAACCCGACATCATGGGTTGTAGAGGTAAAGCCCGACCGAGGCGATGATGTAGGCGTGCTTTGAGCTGGACAGCATTCCGATGTCAATCACAATACGAGCGATTGGAATTTTGGATGCCCCAAAGAAGAAAAGGTGCCGAAGCACCTTTATTGTGTTGCGCTTAAGGTCTTATCGGGTAATTACCATTGAGACAAATGCAAAAGTTAAGTGCCAATAACGGTTGACGATTCTCGTGTGCCGCACCTGAACCTGTCACACCGAAGGTGGGTGAGGCAAGTGTCGTATTCGGAGATTCGGCGTATATCGTGGCACTTAATTCACGCGCAATCCAGCTCTGGTTGGCAGTTGCTTGGGCAAGTGGCGCAGTGGTGCTACTTGTCCCATCTACAGGATGAGTATGAACAGGAAGTTGACTTGCACTCAAGGTGACAGCATTGCTACCCGTTTGATTCCCAACCTGACGCGGCGTAAGCCCATTCCCCTGACCTTGACCCATGACACTTTGCCCCATCAGGTTTGGAAGTGAAAATTTGGTCTGGTCACCACCGAAACGATTGCCAATGATGCTATAAAGTGCTGGATTTTGGTTCACTAAAAGTTGTTGCCCATTACACAAAGCCCAATCTTGCGGCACGTAATTAAAACCAAAAGCACGGATTTCTCCGATGTAAGGATCTGACATGTTAATTCCTTTTCAATTAGGCGGGGCTAGGGAAGATACCCACAGTAGCAATAATGAACGACACGCAAGTGCTAGGCATTAAATTAGCATGAGGTTGTCCTCCGCCTGCCAAAGAACACGCATCAGGATCAAAAATCTTAAGGCTAGGTGTCGCAATATTGTCATAGAGGCCACTGCCTGAGGCGGCAGCTGCGATGACTTTAGTGGTACTAGGTACATTGGTATCCCCCGCACGCGTGCTGACATTCAACGCGTGTGAGTGCGGCGGCATCATGGTTGCATTATTCAATGCAACCGTCTCCGCACCCCCTTGTTGCCCAAGTACGCGAGCGGTTAACCCTGCACCCTGCCCCGCCCCAACAGGCAGCCGACCGCTAAAATCAGGCACGTTAAACGTATTCACGCCATCCCCACCGTAGATTGTCCCCAACAAAGCAAATAGCACTTGATATTCCGAAATAGAAAGTGCTTGCCCATTACAAAGCACCCAACCTTCAGGCGCATAATTCCCCGCAAATAAGCGGATCTCACCAACAAAACCGTCCATATCTCCCCCTGAATTTAAGCGCGAGGAGGGTAGAGACCCTCCGTTGCAATATAAAAGTTAGTCACTGCAAAGGGCTGCATATTGCTATGTCCTTGACCATCACCAGTAGATACAACCGACGCAGGGTTAATCGGGATCATCGCGCTGTCGGGTGTGGCATAGATGTTATTGGGTGCTGCTGCCAAAACGTGACCTGGGATACCAGGAAAAGTACCTGGTGCGGTATTGACCCCCATGTTGTGATTATGGGCTGGCATTTGGGCAAGGGTCAGAGCGACTGCTTCTACGCCCGCTTGATTGCCCACTGCATAATTGGTGCTGCCATCCGCCGAACCCATACACACTGGCACGCGACCACGCAAATCAGGCAAGGCAAAAGTCGTCCTGCCGTCACCGCCATATTGACCACCTAATAATGAAAAGAGTGCTTGATATTGTCTAACAGACAATATTTGCCCTGCGCACGGCACCCAACCTTGCGGGATATTATTAAACCCCATCATTCGTATTTCACCTAAAAACGGATCCATCTTTACGCCTCCTAGGATAAATGGCTTTCGCCGAAGTACGCATACTAAAGGAGGAAGTTTGCCAGTGTCAATAACGTTGCTATTTATTTTTTAAAACCACTTAACTATATATTTTCGCGGAGAAAAAATGCGTTTAGCAAACCGCTCTATTAAGCATTTTATTGAAGGAGTTTTCGAGAATGTCACCTCAAAACCACCGAAGAAACCCGTTTTTTATCAGCAGCACGGATGCAGCAACGCAGCACTCCCCCGCAAACAATATGTTGGCAAATCCAGATCCGCATTGGTTTTATGCCACCACGCCCACAGCGGGTTCTCCGCCGCAAGTGTTGAGTGCGGACAGCGTTGCTGTATCGGGTGACGGTGCGGCGCATGAAAATCGGATGCCGTGCATGGCAATCAACTACATCATCTCGCTCATGGGTATTTATCCCATGCGTCCCTAACAGGAGAAAAACATGTCAGATCCATTTGTCGGTGAAATTCGTGCCTTCCCTTATAACTTTGTACCACTCGATTGGCTGGCTTGTGAGGGGCAGGTCGTTTCTATTAACCAGTATCAAGCACTCTACGCTGTGATTCGTCAAAAATATTTGCCTGCTGGTCAGCCAGAGAGTAAGACAACGTTTTATCTGCCCAATTTAAACGGGGCGGCAGGTCAAGTTGGCAAAGCCATGTTGGGTAAGGGACTAGGAACGGGGTTAAGTGATTACGTGCTTGGGCAAGCCAGTGGTGTAAACAGTGTCGCGTTGGGTGCAGCAGAACAAGCCCCTCACAGCCACAGCGTGACGGGGATTGTTGCGCAGCCACTAAACACATACTCTTTACCAGAGGCAAGAGTGTCTAAGTTGAGTCGTTGCTTTACGGCTGCTGTGATTGAGAATGCTTATTCGGATCAACCGAACACTGCTTCACTACATCCAAGTACCTTAACGGCATCGGGAGCGACCTCCGTGCAAGCACACGACAATATGCAGCCTTATCAAGCAGTGATTTTTGCGATTGCTATGGTAGGTATTTTTCCTACTCAACCTTAAAAATAGCGATCAAACAATGAAGGCGAGGTATGCCTTCATTGTTTGATCAAGATAAGGTATACGAACCAGCCCCATCGCTGCCAACTAGCCCGCCCCCCTCAGTCTCCTCCGCGACATCTACAACGTGTATTTGCGGCGCATACCAAGCTTTGCGGGGTTATTCGGCGATTGTCATTTCTGCTACAGCATTTTCCATTATTTTCTCCTGACGGTTGATTGGGGTCAGAATTGTAGCGCGACTAAGCGTTAATTCACAGCAGTTAAGTACCTGCACCTAAGTTTTCGGGTATTTTGATTTGTCAGTGAGCAAAATAATAGGCAAAAACAGAGCTGTAGGGTGGATAAGCTGCGCGCATCCACCTGAATTGATTATAAAAATGGTGGATGCGCTGCGCTTATCCACCCTACTAACTTTTTTGTTTTAAGACAGGGTTGATGTACCAGCTCCATCATTGCCAGGAAAAAGCCCACCTTCAGTTTCGTCGGCAACATCCACAACGTGCATTTGCGGGGCATACCAAGCTTTGAGGGCTTGCTCGGTGGTCGTCATTTCTGCTACTGTATTTTCCATTATTTTCTCCTGACGGTTGATTGGGGACAGAATTGTAGCGCGACTAAGCGTTAATTCACAGCCGTTATCTGCTCATTCAGCAATTCTCAATTCAAAATTTTCGGTGTGCCAATGCCCCCAATACACCGCCGTAGGTCGAGTTTTAACTCGACGATGACGTGAAAGTCGGGATGAATCCCGACCTACGCGATAGTGTAGGAGCGCAATTTGTGCGCTCCTACGTCTATCACCTGCATTTTGTACAGGTTTAATGCACGAAAAATTTGGATCAGCTACTTACCTGACATTTCATGCCAGCGTAAAAACCGTGCTACATTCAAGGTGCGTGGCAACACCAAGGTCACCTCTTGATTATCTGTCCGCCAAGTCTGCACAATATTGGCAAGGCGATCTAGGTCAATACAGCGCACGACCAACGGAATCTGCGCCAGTTGGGCGATTTCTGTCAACAGGTCGGCACGGGTTGCGGCGAGGCGGGTGAGGATTTCAGGGTTTTGTCTGCCAATACGATCTTTGCTTAACACGCTGGCGGGTAAACGATCCGCCAAAGCGAGTCTGGGCAAACGGCGCGGCACGCCGTCTTTAAGGAATTGTGCGGCGGGAATTGCTAGGCAAAATTCCACCAAACGACTGTCTTGCAAAGGGGCGCGAAACTCCACCCCTGTGAGGTTGCGCAACATGGCGGCGGTTTCGCGCCCATGTTCTATGCGATGCAACATCGTCAATCTTTGTGCCAGTCCGTCTGCCTCACCATGGAAGCACACGTCATGTCCCGCAGCGCGACTGCGTTCATATAGCTGGATTTCGCGGGCAAAATCGGGGTGAACCGCACTGTAACCTGACCAAGGTTGCGTATCTTGAGCGCGCCAAGGATGGCGTAAACGCAGGATGCTGGGCGGCAGCAGGGGCTGCAAAATTTCACGGCGCAATAGCGTCGCGGTATTAAATCCCCAAGGGGCGCGCTGCCCTGTGATATAGAGTTCGCGGGCGAACTCAAACCAACGACCTTGTCTCAACAGGGTCGTCAGATTGCGCAGCCCATCCCAACTCCACGCTGCATTTCCGCCCTCTCCCGTCAAAAATACCTGTATCCCCGCATCTGCCGCTTGTTGATACGCGGGCATAAACCAGCCGATATTGGTGATGTTGCGCGAAGGAATGCCGCCCGCTTCAAACAGCGGTTCAGAGTGGTTTTCCAGCGGGTGGAGTTGAGTTGAGCTGACCAAATGCAAATCCATATTGGGATATTGCGCGGCGATTTGGGTAACGTAAGGACGTTCGTCGTTGTACCAAATCGCGTTTTCGGGCGGCAACTCCGCACCTTCAGGCGGTACTGAACATGTGGTGAACAGCGTTTGTGAGGGTTGTAAGCGCGCAGCGGTGCTGGCGACAGCAGAGGAGTCCAATCCCCCGCTGATGGCAGCCGCAATCGGGGTGCGGGCACGCATACGGCAAGCGACGGCACGGTCCAGTTGTTCGCGTGCTGCTTCCACATATTCTTGGTCTGAAGACAGCCGCAGTTCGCGTGCGGGTCGGGCTGTCCAATAGGATGACAGGGCCAATCCTTGACGCGTAAATGTGGCGGTATGCGCCGCTGGCACACGGCGGATATGCTGGTAAAAGGTGTTTTCGGGATGATGGGGATTCAGCACTAAAAAGTCAGCAATACCCAGCTCGTCTATTTTGTTAGGGACATTGGGCAATGCCATCAGGGCAAGGTAAGTGCTGGCAAAGGCGATAAAACCCGCACCTTGGTAATAGTAAAGCGTCCGCCCTCCCATGCGATCCCGTGCCAGCAATAACTGTTGCGTTTGCCTATCCCACAGTGCGAGGGCAAAATCGCCAATGAGTTTAGATAATGCCGCTTCGCCCCAGCGTTCTAAGGCTTTGAGCAACAATAATCCGTCAGGCACGATGTCGGCGTTGAGCGAAATACCCAGCGCGGCAGCCACTTCTTCGCGGTTATCCAGCCGTCCGTCATACACCAGCACGAGGTGTCCGCCGCCGCCCACCCAAGGTTGTTGCTCGGCGACATCTTCAGGGGTCATCCAGCGTTGCCTCACCACCAATCCCACCCCATCTTGTATCCAGAATTGAGGAGCATGTATGCCCACAGCATTCATGCGCTGGGCAGCGGGGAGCAAATCGGCAATACTCAACGGTTCACCCGAAAAACGGACGATGCCTGCAATCGCACTCATGGTTGTGGGTCTCGGTGGTTAAAAAGGGGGGGATTGTAACACCGAGGACTGGCGTTCGTTGATGCTGTCGTGAAAATGCGGTGTAGAATCGCGCCTCTTTTTGCTGAATCAACTTTGCTATGACATTCAAATGGCATCCCGTTTTACCCGAACCGCTGGTGATGCGCCCTGCACAGGACGACGACGGCGCATTTATGGAGGCACTCTATTATTCCACCCGCGATGACTTGGCAGGATTGGGCGAATTGATGCTGCCGATTTTGGCGCAGCAGTATCGGGCACAACAACTGGGCTATCGCAGCACCTTCCCGAATGCACAGTATTGGATTGTCGAACAACACGGTGAGCGGATTGGGCGCGTGGTGGTCAATGTCAACGAAGTGGAAGTGCATTTGATTGACTTGGCTTTTTTGCCCACAGCGCGGGGACAAGGCAACGGAACAAAGGTGTTACACGCCTTGCAACAACTCGCAACGCAGGCGCGCATTCCCCTGTCGTTAAACGTGAGCCATACCAACCCCGCAGCCAAAAAACTTTACCTTACCCTTGGTTTTGTAGTAATTGCAAACCATCCGAGCGTGGCACAAATGGCTTGGTGTGGTCATGGCGAGTAAGTTGCGCAGAATGATGTTTTTATCTTATTGAATTTAAATAGCTTTTAAATCTCGTCCGCATATTCTGTAATACTACCACCTACGGCACTACATCCCCCACACCCCAATTTTCCGTTCTTTGACTTGCTCCTCGCGCTGCCAGATTTTTTCATCCCAATCTATGTTGGTGCGGCGGTCGAAAATAATCAAATGGGCTTCGGCGGCGTTGCATAGGTCGGCGTAGCCTGCGGTTTGGAGAATGCCTTCGGCTAAGGTGCTGTCCAATGATTTATAAAGGATTTTGAGTTCAATCACCACGCGTTGCACTTCGCCGTAATAGCCTTGTGCTTCATCCACGGGCCATTCCAAATACAAATCCGTGCGTTTGCGCCCTAAACCATATTCGCGGTTAATCCGCCCGCCGCCGTTGATGATGCGTTGCAAAAAGGCTTGCAACAATAACTGCGGTCCTGCTTCTTTGTAGTCAAAACGCTCAATCCAACTGTTAGCATGTTCACGGAAAAATTGTTGAAACGCCGCCAGCAACTTGGGCATGTCCACGCGTCGTTCGGGGGTGAGATACCACGCTTGTTGGTGGGCGATGGTGATTTGTTTGGTCCAAGTCAGTTCACGCGGAATCACTTCGGCGTAGATGCGGTTGGCGATGCGCATTTGCGGGCGAGTTTCAATCAAACCTAAATCTTCGACGTATTGCACATCATCTTCGCGCAGGGTTTCGTCGGTGGTTTCGCCTGCCAACAGCGCGCTAATCACGCCATGCACACGCGGTTCTTTGAGCTTATCGGTGAGTTGGTCTAAATGCGTGGCGCGGGATTGAATCAGCCGTTCGCGGGCGGCGCGGTATTGCGCCAAGGTGATGGGGCGGGTGCGGTCGCGGGCTTCTTTGTTTTCCCAAATCAGCTCTTGCCCTAAGGCATTGACTAACCAAGGTTGCCCGTGGGTGTCTTCCCAAAGTGGTGCGAAAATCTCAGGTTCAAAGACTTGCCCCGTGTCAGCGGTATGTTGGGCGTAAAGTTGCTGCACTTCGTCAGGGGTAAAATTCCCCATGCGCAAGGATTTGGCTTTGATATTAAACGCACTGCCGCCTGTGATGATTTCGTGGTGACTGGTGTGAATGCGGTAATCCCGTACATCGCGTAAGCCGCACAAAATCACGCTTTGTGGGAAAGGCAACGAGGCTCTTCCGATATAGCCATCGCGCAATTGGCGCAGCAAGGAAATCAAGGTGTCCCCAATCAGCGCGTCGGCTTCGTCGATCATCAAAATGGTTGGTTTGTCAGACTCGGCAGCCCAGCGATGCAAAAGGGCGTACAGCGCGCTATCGGGTGGATTATCACGCAAAATTTCTTTTTGCCAGTCCATCAAACGTAAGTCATTCAATCGGAATTTTGCCCCTTCCGCCAACTTCTGCAAAATGTTTTGCATCCCTCGCATCACATCGTTGCGTGCGGTTTGCGCCGATTCCACATTGATATACAACGCGGCATATTTTCCCGATTGATTGAGCTTATCCGCCATTGCCAACAAGGTGCTGGTTTTGCCTGTTTGGCGCGGGGCGTGTAGTACAAAAAATTTCTCGGCTTCGATCAAATCGTTAATTTCCTCCCAATCCACCCGCGTAGTCGGGTCAATACAATAATGCAAATTAGCGCGCATCGGGCCTGAGGTATTAAAATGTTTAGACATACTAGGGCTTCCTTCATCAATCATGGCGCGAAGTCTAACATAAGCACATCCGCCGCCATCAATGTGTGTTCTAACCGCAAATAATGACGGTTCTTTATTAAAATTTGCGCTTGATGCTGGGTTGTTTTTGCAACAAATCAGACAAATAGCATCAAGGTTGTTTACAATTGAGCTTGAAGGCAATTTCTTCATTTTTGAACTATCCAGAATCAGACAAAGGAGCAGGTATGAAAAAAATTATTTTAGGAATGTTCGCCGCCGCGAGCTTGGTGATAGCAGGTGCTGCAATGGCTGCGGACGAAAAAGTTGTTGAGATGCCAGAGCTGGCAAAGGCACATCGTTGTAATGCTTGTCACGCCATTGATGTGCGTGTCGTAGGACCTGCGTGGAAGTCCGTCGCAGACAAATATCGCGGCGATGCTGCGGCACCTGCGTTGTTGCTCACGAAAGTCTCAAAAGGCGGAAAAGGCGTATGGGGAACAATGCCCATGCCCGCGAACGACCTGCCAGGCACCAGCCAAAAAGAACTCGCAGATCTGATTAAATTTATCTTAGCTTTGTAGTTCAAGTGCTTATCGCGGGTGTTGGTCTTCCTGTGAACGTTAGGGTATGTGCTGAATGGCACTTACTTAAGCGAAATCATCGGCAAACTCCCTCCCCTTCAAGGGGAGGGGTGGGGATGGAGAAACTGCGTTGGGTAATTTTGATGAGCGAAACTCCCTCCCCTTCAAGGCATAGGTATCTACACATCTTAATTTACTTAATAATCAATTTGTTATATGTGTTTTGTGGTGTAATGGCAAATATAAACGTGACGTGGGAGCGCAATTTATTGCGCGATAGCCTCTCGCAACACCCTTCGCGCAATAAATTGTGCTCCTACGTACCCTGATTTTTAATTAAATTTCAATGAGTTAAAAGTTGTGTAGATACTTATGCCTTCAAGGGGAGGGTTGGGGTGGGGATGGGGGTGTGTGCAGAGAACGAACCCATCCCCCATCCTAATTGCCCCCTCGCTTCGCTCTCCCCCTCTGAAGGGGAAGGAACGGTAGTTCAGCCCGCTTTTAGAGGATTTTGCACTCGTTCGGGTTAAAAATTTGCGTAAGCTTCTCTTTTTATGGATAATGCGCGACTTCGTCAAACCCCTCAAGTGCGTACACCCGCCGCACAAAACTACTCGCAAGGAAAAGAAATGAAAGACAATATCCACCCAAATTACACAGAGATCACCGTTGTTTGTAGCTGCGGTCATACTTTTAATACTAAATCTGTGATGACCAAACCGACTTTAAACGTTGAAGTTTGCTCAGAATGCCATCCGTTTTACACGGGCACACAAAAAATCGTCGATACAGCAGGTCGTATTGATAAGTTCCGTCAAAAATACGGCACTAAAGCTGCTGCGTAATTTTTTCGCAATAGCACCACTAAAAAGGCGGCGTATGCTGCCTTTTTTATTGTGGCATCATTCGGACAATTCACCGCGAGATACCTTGATTACTTTCAATTTGACTGGAGTTAACATGCGCACTTTTTTGATTGTAGGGCTACTGCTATCACTTGTGGGTTGTGCAAACAATCCTGTGACAGGGCGAAATGATTTTGTGATGATGTCTGAAAATCAGGAAATGGCGGTTGGGCGACAATCCGATGCTGAGGTAAAAAAGCAATATCAGGTTTATCCGTCTAAAGCCTTGCAAGATTATGTCAATAGCGTGGGGCAGAAGTTAGCTAAAAAGAGCCACCGCCCCAACTTGGAATACCATTTTACGGTATTAGACTCCCCTGAAATCAACGCGTTTGCCCTGCCAGGGGGCTATGTCTATATCACCCGTGGCATCATGGCATATCTCAACTCAGAAGCAGAACTGGCGGCGGTGTTAGGGCATGAAATTGGACATGTGACGGCGCGGCACGGGGTACGCCAGCAAAGTGCGACACAAGCCGCCAACATCGGCATCACCATTGCGTCGATTTTCATCCCGCAAATCAATACCAATGTTGGACACAATTTGACCAATTTACTCGGCGGGGCGTTGTTGTCGGGTTATGGTCGCGACCACGAGCTGGAGGCGGATCGCTTAGGTGCGGATTATTTGGCACGTTCGGATTACGACCCGCAAGCCATCGTCAAGATTATTGGGGTATTAAAGAATCAAGAGCTGCAAGACATCGAGCTTGCCAAGCTAGAAGGGCGTGCGCCGCGCCGTTATCATGGCGTGTTTGCCACCCATCCTGACAATGACACACGGCTGCAACAAGCCGTCGGTGAAGCCGCCAAACAAACCGTGGCGCAACCCTTTGCGGGACGGGACGAGTTTCTCGCGGCAACCAATGGGCTGATTTTCAATGACAGTGTGGAGCAGGGCGTGGTGCGCAACAATCGCTTCGCTCAAGCCGAGCTTGGCATCGCGTTACAATTCCCATTAGATTGGCAAGTGCATAACCTGCCCGATGCGTTGTTGGCGATTAGCCCCCAAGGCGAAGCCAATTTGCAAATGAAGTTAGGCAAACCAAATGGTTCACCTAGTAATGTGGCGCGCACGTTGGCGGGGTCGAGTGGGCAAGTGGAAGAGGTGACGATTAACGGCTTATCTTCCGCCTTAGTGTATTTGCCAGCATCAACGATAGGGGTGTTCTATGTCGAGCAACAAGCCTTTTTGATTCAAGGCACGGGCAAAACCGCCCCCGCTTACGTCAAATATAAAGCCGCGATGCTAGAAGCGATTCGCAGTTTTCATGCCCTGAGTGCGGCGGAACGTAAACAAATCAAACCGCTAACGGTGCGTGTGATCACCGCAAAATCGGGTGACACAATTGCCAAACTGGCGCAACGTTCGCCCTTGGGACAGTCAGCAGAAAGCTATTTACGCCTGATTAACGCTTTATATCCGACAGGCGAACCGCAAGCGGGGCAGAAGGTTAAAATCATCGAATAAAGTTGTTAAGGGAAAAGAAACGACTCACACCTTTTATGGTGAAGGGAAAAGAGGGAAGGGAGAAGGGTAAAAACCACCTTTTCTAACAAGGATGCGAGGCTTTACTCTTATCCCTTCTCCTCTTAAGCCGCGAGTACCCACCACCGCCTGCCACCAACTCATTATGTATTTTATTAAACCCACTGACCCGAATCCCATTACCCCGTTCAAGGCGGCCATGTTGGGATTGATGTGCCTGATTTGGTTAGGCACGGGCTTGATTGGGCATGATCCGTGGAAGCCTGATGAAGCATACAGTTTTGGCTTGATTTATTCTATATTGCAAACAGACCACTGGCTTGTGCCTATGCTGGCAGGCGAGCCATTTATGGAAAATCCGCCGCTGTTTTATTGGACTGCCGCCGTCTTTGCCAAGCTCTTCTCCTCGCTATTGCCGCTACATGATGGGGCGCGTCTTGCCAGCGGTTTTTACACCGCACTGACATTGCTGTTCATCGGTCTTACAGGGCGTAAGTTGTATGGCGAAAATCGCGGCTGGGCGGCGGCGATTGTTCTGATGGGCTGTTTAGGGATGTTGGTCAGGGCGCATCAGATGGTGGCAGACCTTGCCCTGCTCGCGGGGATCGCCATGATGTTGCTGGGCTTTTCTCATAGCCAAGAGCGTGTGTTGCGTTCGGGGATATGGCTGGGGCTGGGGACAGGCATCGGTTTTATGGCGAAGGGTTTTATCGCTCCTGTGCTGTTTGGCTTAATCGCGATGGGCTTGCCCTTGTGTTTTAAAAACTGGCGGGTGCGCAATTATTTTCTCAGTTTAGGTGTAGCACTCTTATGCGTGACACCCTGGCTCAGCGTTTGGCCTATGCTGCTTTACCAACACTCGCCCACCCTGTTTGCAGATTGGGCGTGGCAACACAATATCGGCAATTTTCTCATTCATTTACCACAAGTGCCGCATAAAGACACTTTTTATTACCTCAAAAGCCTGCCTTGGTTGGCATGGCCCGCCTTGCCCTTGGCTATTTGGGTAATCTGGCAATCCCGTAGCCGTTTGGCGCAACGCGATGATTTGCAACTGCCATTACTCAGCTTCGGCATCATGCTCGTGGTTCTCAGCATTTTGCCCCACATCAAAGAAATCTTCGCCTTACCCATGTTGCTCCCCCTAGCCTTGTTAGGCAGTGCCTCGCTTTCTAGCTTAAAACGCGGCGCGGCGAATGCCTTGGACTGGTTTGGCTTAAGCACTTTTGCCTTACTGGCGATTTTAATGTGGTGGGGCTGGGCGGGTTTGCTGCTGGATAACCACGCCAAAGTCACCTTATGGCTTAAAGATTATCAGCCCGAATTTGAACCTACCTTGCAAACCGCACCCTTTGTGTTCGCCCTTATCGCCACCGTACTTTGGTTGGTGTTGATCTGGCGCATTGGGCGATCCATGCGGCGTGCGGTGGTTAACTGGGCGGCGGGCATTTCCCTGATTTGGATACTCGCCATGACGCTGTGGTTGCCTTGGTTGGACAGCGTCAAAAGCTATCGCAGCATGGTTGTTTCCATGAAAGAAGCCATGCCCAGCCAATATCGCTGCATTAAACGCAACCATCTTGGCGATGGGCAACGCGCCATGCTGCATTATTTTGGCAATATCATGACCGAACGCGACCGTGAACACCGCTGCGATTTACTCCTTATCCAAGGGGAGCGCAACGCCCATATTTTCGCCGAAAAACAATGGCAGAAAATATGGGAAGGCAGCCGCAAAGGCGATAAAAACGAACGCTATCGACTCTATCAACGGATACAATCCCCCCTTCAATAATCACTCATTACTAGGAGAAAGCATGAAGCTGCTCGGTACCCAAGCCAGTCCTTACGTTCGCAAAGTACGCTTGGTCTTGTTAGAAAAAAATATTTCCCATGACTATATTGTCGATGCGCCACGCGACCCTGGTAGCTTGGCGGCACGCGTCAATCCCTTGGCACGTGTGCCTGCGCTGATTTTGGAGGATGACTTCTGCGTCTTTGATTCTCCCGTCATCACCGATTATGTCGATACCCTGAACGACACGCCCATCCTTATCCCGCATGATCCCCGCGCACGACTACGGGTCAAACGTTGGGAAGCCTTGGCGGATGGCATCATGGACGCGGCGGTTATCGTCCAAGTTGAACATCTACGGGTGACAGAACACCAAAAGCCTGGGGTATTCAAAGTCCATAATCGCACCATCAGCCACGCACTGGACTATGCCGCCCAGTCATTGGGAGAAAATACGTGGTTTGAAGGTGAAGCCATTTCACTGGCCGATCTCGCCTTGGTCAGTGCGCTGCTCTATCTGGATTTACGCCAATCCGAACGTGATTGGCGCACAGCGCACCCTAATCTAGCCGCTTGGTTTGAGCGTATTCACGCACGCCCCAGTGTGCAGGCAACTATTGTTTAGAGAAGGGAGAAAAAAAGAAAGCGGTTCTATGTGATTTACAGTGGATGAAGCAAGACTCCCTCCCCTTCAAGGAGAGGGCTGGGGTGGGGATGGGGTAGAGATGAAGGCTTAGGCAGTAAATTCCGCCGCCAACATCCGTATCTGGTACAGGAAGCAGGATTTCGTGTGTTGCGGTTTTGGAACAACCCAATTTGCAAGAAACAGGCACGGTGGTCGAGACGATCTGGATGGCTTTACAGAACGCGGCGGTTGTACCCCATCCCCACCCCAACCCTCCCCTTGAAGGGGAGGGAGATTGCTCACTTGTGCCACGATGACCCACTATAAATCACATAGAGCCAAAAAAGCCCAACACGCGTGCCATTAGGCAAGTTTGTTGGGCTTTGTGCTGCGTGGGGTGAGGCGGTTTAGGTCAAATATCGCAAATATAAATAGATATGCGAAATAACGATGGAAATCAACATCAGCGGGAAGGCGATTTTGATAAAGGTGGCGAAGCGTATGGGCGTGCCTGCTTGTTCAGCAATGCCCGCTACCACTAAGTTGGCGGATGCGCCCACCAACGTGCCGTTGCCGCCCAAACAGGCACCCAGTGCCAGTGCCCACCACAGCGGCATGATCGCTTGCTCGCCGCCCATGGCGGGGGCTAAGGATTTAATCAGCGGAATCATGGTGGCGACAAACGGGATGTTGTCCACAAAAGCGGAGGCAATGGCTGAACCCCACAAAATAGACAGCGCGGTGGTGGTGAGATTACCTTCGGTCATACTCAACAAGCCATGTGCCATCGCGGAAATTAAGCCCGCTTGTTCGATGCCATATACGGCGATAAACAACCCGATGAAGAAAAATAACGTTACCCATTCCACTTCAATCAAGGCGTGATGTACGCGTTTACCTTGGGTTTCAGGATCGCTGCCAAAGTTTTCCAGCAACAACAACATGGCCGCGCCAAACAACGCGATGGTGGCAGGTTCTAAATGCAACACCCCGTGCATCATAAAGCCCGCGATCACCAAGCTAAAAATAAACAACGCTTGTTTTAGCAACTTCCAATCGGTAATCGCTTCGATTTCATTAAAACGCATCACCCGTTCGCGGTCTGCCATCGTCGCGACAAAGTCTTTACGCCATATCCACCAAATTGGCAACAAAGTCGCGATAGCAACCAAAGGAATAATCGGGGCGAGATTCAGCAAAAAGTCGTTAAAGCTAAGATTAACGGCGGAACCGATCATGATATTGGGCGGGTCGCCGATCAAGGTGGCCGTCCCGCCAATGTTGGACATAAAGATAATGGCAAAAAGGTAGGGATAGGGTTTGATCTTGAGTTCTTCGGTGATAAGCAGAATCACGGGGGTGACGAGTAACACGGTGGTCACGTTATCCAGCAGCGCGGAAAATAGGGCGGTGACAACCGACATCATCAGCATAATGCCAATCGGGTGAGCGTTGACTTTCTTGGCAATCCAGATGGCGACAAATTGAAACACGCCGCTTTTTTTGGTAATCGAGACGATCAGCATCATGCCAATCAGCAATCCCAAGGTGTTGAAATCAATACCGCGTATGGCGGCTTCTTGGGTCAAAATGCCGCATAAAATCATCAGTCCACCGCCCAGTAAGGCGACAATGGCGCGGTTAATGCGTTCGGAAATAATGACCGCGTAAGTCGCGATAAAAATGCCAGTCGCCAGCCACAAGGGGTTCAGACCAAACAAGGTATGGATAGCTTCATTGTGCATCATCGACCCCTTGACATACTTTGGCTAATAAGTGAGCACTGGTCACCGTGCCAATAAAATGATGGGATGCTTTATCCACCACAGGAATGTCATTTTCACCACGATACAGATGCAAGACCAGTTCTAACAAGGGGGTGTCTGGATAGGCAATGCGCACCTCCTTTTCCACCACGTCGCTGATTAAGCGCGTGCCTTGTTCCGCCATTTTTTCGCACAAGGTTTCCATGGGGTCGGAAACAAAGCCTAAATCGCTGACCCCGCCCTCAATCAAGGCGGCTCTGGGCAACAGCAAAGCGAGCAAACGATTGACACTGAAGATGCCAAGATAACGTCCACTGGCATTCACCACAGGTAAAGCGGAGAGCTTGGTTTCCAGCAAAAGCTGTGCGGCATCGGCGATGGTGCTGTCATCACGGATCGTCACACTATTAGGGTCAATCAAATCGCGGATGGTCATGGTGTGTCCTTTAAGTTATTCATCGTCATCGCCCACCATCTGCCGACGGGGAACGGTGGCAGGGTCGGCGGTAATGGCACGGTATATTTCAATGCGATCCCCTGCTTTGAGCGAATCATCCAATTCGGCGACTTTACCAAAAATACCGACTGCACAGGTTGCAATGTCGATATTGGGGAATTTACGCAAGATGCCTGATTGCTCAATCGCATTTTGTACCGTGGCATCTTCAGGCACTTCAATACGCAACCACAATTGTTGCGCGGGTTCGGAATACGCGACACCTATTTGCATGATGGTCTCCTAAAGGGTGAGTGCGGCGATCTGTTCAGCGCGCGCAGCACGACGCAGGTCCAACACCCGCTTGGCTGCGAGCAATAATCCCACCACCATAAAACCACCAGGCGGCAAAATCATCAACAAAAATCCTTTGTAATCAGGGATGACGGTGGTTTCCAAAAAGGCAAAAGCCGAGCCAAGTAGCAGATGCGCATTGGCGAATAAGGTGCCACTGCCTAATACTTCTCGCACGCCGCCAATCACAACTAACGAGGCGGTGAAGCCTAAGCCCATCATCAGTCCATCCAATGCCGAATCGGTGATATTGGATTTTGAAGCAAAGGCTTCTGCACGCCCCAAAATGGCACAATTCACCACAATTAACGCAATAAACAAACCCAATACTTTGTATAACTCATGCGCCCACGCATTCAAACTCATATCCACTAACGTCACCAAGGTGGCGATCAGCACGATATACACGGGAATACGCACTTCCGCACTGACCAGATGACGCACCGCAGAAATAATCATATTGGAGAAAACCAATACCGCCGTGGTCGCCAGCCCCATCCCTAATCCATTGGTGACGGAACTGGTGACCGCCAGCGTGGGACACAATGCCAACATCTGCACAAAAACGACATTGTTATCCCATAAGCCATTGCGGGTAATCTGGATATATTTCTCGTTCATGGTTTACCTCCTGTTTCATCAAGTAAGGTACTGCGTTCTTTTTCAAAGAAGACCAACCCGCCTTTGACGGCATTCACTACCGCACGCGGCGTAATGGTCGCCCCTGCGAATTGGTCAAACACCCCACCATCTTTTTTCACCGCCCATAAGTTTGCCACTGGGTTGCCTAAAAACTTACCGTCAAAATTGAATATCCATTTGGTTTTGGCAGGTTCTATTTTGTCGCCTAGCCCTGGCGTTTCTGTGTGTTTGAGGATGCGCACCCCTAGAATTTTACCTTCACGAGACACCCCCATCACGCAAACAATAGGACCTGCATAGCCGTGACCGATGACGCGATACACCACCGCATCGACTTTGCCTGCGTGGCGCGCCCGATAAACCGTCACCTCTCCCTCTGGACCAGGTAAAACCACGGTATCTTTCGTGACATCATTGTCGTATTGACCAGGCAACACAATGGCGAGTGATTGTTTTAAATCTAAGGCTTCCGCTTTGCGAATGTCGGCTTCGGTCGCACGAGACGCAAAAGCCAAGATCGCACTGGTCAACAACGCCGTTCCACCCAAAAGTAAGCCTTGATAACTAAGCTTGCCACGCAATTGTTCGAGACTCATCTTATGACTCCTTATTCACGGGCAGTGCAGCCCCTTTTCGGTCACGCCCATAAATACGGGGTTTGACGTATTGATCAATCAGCGGGGTCGCCGAATTCATCAGCAAGACAGCAAATGCCACACCTTCTGGATAGCCCCCCCATGTGCGGATAATCCACGTGAGCAGCCCACAGCCTAAACCAAAAATAAATTGTCCCAAGGCGGTATTGGGCGAAGTCACAGGATCGGTGACGATAAAGAACGCCCCTAGCATGAGACCGCCACTGAGCAAATGCACCATCGGGCCCGCATAATGATTGCCGTCAATGGCATGAAACAACAGTGCGGGGACGGCGACTCCCAACAACATGGCAACGGGCGCGTGCCACGTGATGATGCGACGGGCGATTAAGAACAGCCCCCCTGCCAATAACAACAAGGTGGCGGTTTCCCCCATGCTACCGATGCGGTTGCCGACCAATCCGTCTAACATCGAAAAATGCCCGATTAAAGAGCTGTCCACGCCCACGCCACGGGTCAGTTCAGTTTTGATATGTCCTAACACCGACGCGCTTGCCATGCCATCGACGGGGGACACCCATGTGGTCATTTCTAGCGGGAAAGAAATTAACAGCATCACCCGCGCTGCCATGGCAGGATTAAATACGTTTTGCCCCAATCCGCCGAAAATCTGCTTGCCGATAATAACCGCGAACAAACTGCCCAATACAACTAACCACCAGGGTGCGGTGGGTGGCAAAGAGATTGCCAATAACCACGCGGTCAATATGCCCGAACCATCTTGTAGTGCGGGGCGCACGGGACGCGACTGCATACGCAATATCAAGGCTTCGCCAAGTATGGCGGTCACCACGGCAACCAGCCACAACAGCACAGCCGACCAACCATAGAGCCAAAAGCCATACAACGTTGCGGGAACCAATGCCAACATCACCGTCACCATAACCTTGGTGATGGAGACGGGCGCGTGGGCGTGGGGTGAATGCGCAATGGGATTCATGCTGCCTCCGTGTGGGAATATCTTGATAAAAATAATTTAATTTTATCTAACATAATGATTTTTAATCAAAATTATAGTGGCTGCACTCCTTTCCCCTGCTAGGGGAGGGGATGCGGCGAAGTGGAAAGAGGGAAGTTTCATGCTGCCTCCGTGGCTAATTTTGCGGCAGCGGCGCGCTCTTTGGCTTCACGCGCGGCTTTACGTTTTGCGGCGGCTTCGGCACGCGCCCGCTCAATGCGTGCAATACGCTCGGTACGGGCTTCTGCTAATTTTTTAGTGGACTCTTGTTTGAGTTTGCTGCGTTCTTGTGCGGCAAGATCGCCTTTGGCGTAATTAAAGTAATGCACCAAAGGAATATGCGCAGGGCAAACATAAGAACACGAACCACACGCGATACAATCGCGCAGCCCTAATTCCACTGCGCCCGTTAAATCGGACACCCGAATATGCGCCGCCATTTCTAACGGTAGCAAACCCACAGGACACGCGCGTACACAGGTGGCACAACGAATACACGGCGAAGCTTCTGCTTGTCCCACTTCACTGGCGGTCAGTGCCAGCACCCCACTGGTGCCTTTGAGTACAGGAACCTGTGTATTGGTAAATTGCTGCCCCATCATCGGGCCGCCCAATACCAAGCGCGTCGCGGGCAAATGATAGCCCCCCGCAAAATCAATCAATTCCTGTACAGGGGTTCCGATTAAGGCTTCCACATTACACGGTTGATTCAATGCCCCGCCGCTTACCGTGATAATGCGCGAAATCAACGGACGACCCAAACGGATGGCTTGTTGTACCGCATAAGCCGTCGCCACGTTATGCACCAACACGCCTATATCCGCAGGGCGACCACCCGCAGGAATTTCATTGCCCGTCAACACTTGAATAATCTGCTTTTCAGATCCCATGGGATACATGCTGGGCATGGAGACCACCTTGACCGAGGTTCCCTTTGCCGCCTGTTGCATGGCAGCAATCGCATCAGGTTTATTGTCTTCAATGCCGACTAACACGGTTTTCGCTTCCACCGCCAAGGCGATTAAACGGATTCCTTCAATCACCTGTGCCGCTCGTTCTCGCATAATGAGGTTGTCGCAGGTGAGATAAGGCTCACATTCTCCGCCATTCATAATCAGCGTTTGCACCCCACTGTTGCGGCTAAGATTAAGCTTGAGCGCGGCAGGAAAAGTAGCCCCGCCCAAGCCGACAATCCCCGCAGCCCCGACGCGCGCGGCAATGTCTGCGGGCGCGAGGGCAAAGGGATCGGCGACGGTTGGTGTTTCAATCCATTGCTCTTTCCCATCACTTGCGAGCGTCATGGTCGGCGCGGTCAAGCCAGAAGGATGGGGGGATGCCCAATCGCCTAATGCGGTAATCGTGCCCGAAGTCGGCGCGTGTATCGCAGCCGAAACATTCCCTTGCGCGGTGGCAATCACCTGACCTTTCAATACGCGGTCACCGACTTGCACCACGGGAGCGGCGGGCGCACCAATATGTTGCTGCAACGACAAATATAAATGCTTGGGGAGCGGCAATTCCCGAATCACATGCAACGCTGACAAGGCTTTGTGTCCTTCAGGATGTACGCCCCCACGGAGATTAAATAATTTCATGCCGTCACCTCTTGCGGTTTGTGCCAGTGCCATGATTGCAACGTGGTCGGAATGGGTTGTAGTTTGATGGATTCGGTTGGACACACGGCTTCGCACTTGCCGCACGCCGTGCAGGCTTCGCGAAACACGGAGTGAATTTGTTGCGCCGCGCCCATAATGGCATCCGTGGGACAGACCTTAAAGCAGCGGGTGCAACCGATGCAGATTTCTTCTTTCACCTCCGCCATCATGGGGGTCGCGTCTTTTACCCCTGAAAGATCCGCGTCAATACCCAGTTTTGCGGATAAGGCGAGTACAACGGCGCGCCCCCCTGGCGGACATAAAGTGATGGGTGCATTGCCCTCTGCCAAAGCTTGAGCGGCTCCCGTGCAACCAGGAAAGCCGCACTGACCACATTGCGCGCCTGGTAAGAGTTGTTCAATTTCAGCAACCAGCGGGTTGCCTTCGACTTTAAAATAGCGTGCGGCTAAGCCCAGTAATAGCCCAAAGACTACGCCGAGTACCGTTAAGCTAATGATGGCTGGAAGTAACATGTCACCGTTCCTTAATGGCTGGCTAAACCAGCAAAACCCATAAATGCCAGCGACAACAAACCCGCCACCACAAAACCGATGGGTGCGCCGCTAAAAGCGGGCGGGACTTGTGCTAACGACAATCTGATGCGCAATCCTGTGAACAACAGCATGACCAAAGTGAAACCAACCGCCGAACCAAAGCCATACAGCAAGCTGTGCATAAAGCTGTTTTTCTCTTGTACGTTGAGCAAAGCGATACCCAATACGGCGCAATTGGTGGTGATGAGGGGCAAATAAATACCTAACACTTGATACAAGCTGGGACTGACTTTTCGGATGACCATCTCGGTGAATTGCACTACCGCTGCGATCGTGAGAATAAAGGCTAAGATACGTAAGTACTGAATCCCTAACGGAATCAACAGCCAATGTTCCAGCATCCAAGTTGCCGCTGTGGTCAGCGTTAACACAAAGGTGGTCGCCATCCCCATACCCAGCGCACCGTCCATTTTTTTGGATACGCCCATAAATGGACACAAGCCCAAGAACTTCACCAGCACCACATTGTTCACCAATGCGGTACTGAGCAGCAGCAACAAGTATTCGCTCATATCATTATTCTCCTTGCCCCCTCATTCGCAAAAGCTATGCCAAAGTCATGGATTAAAACATAAGCATTAAAAAACATGATACTGCATCGTGCTTTTTCACGACCTTGACCGCAAAGATTGCGTGATTGTCGTATTGTGTCGTGCGTTAATGTCATAAACACAACATAGTCGTTAGTCGTTAGTTGGTAGTTGCTAGCTAACGACTAACAGCCAACAGCTAGTTGACAGGGTAAGCACGCGCTTTTACAAATTCGCAATCTGCCAATCAATCGCGGGTTTGCCTACCTCGCGCAAGGCAGCGTTGATTTTAGAAAAAGGACGACTGCCAAAAAAACCTCGATGGGCGGACAGCGGTGAGGGATGAGGGGATTCGATAACGATGTGGCGGGTTTGATCAATTAAGCTTATCTTTTTGCGGGCATACGCCCCCCATAACACGAATACCACGCGCTCTGTTTTAGCATTGACGGCTTGAATCACGGCATCAGTGAAGGTTTCCCAACCTTGGTCTTTGTGCGAATTTGCCTGATGCGCCTGCACCGTCAACACAGCATTCAGTAATAACACCCCCTGCTGCGCCCATGGCACTAAATAGCCATTATTCGGGAGTGTGCAGCCAAGATCAGATTGCAACTCTTTGAAAATATTCATCAAAGAAGGCGGAATCGCCACGCTAGGTCGCACCGAGAAACACAAGCCGTGCGCTTGTCCGTCATCGTGATACGGGTCTTGTCCCAAGATAAGCACCTTCACTTGCGCGTAAGGCGTGAGATCTAACGCTGAAAAAACCTCTGCTGCGGGTGGAAACACACTGTTTTGAGTACGCGCTTGCGTGACAAATTGCTGCAATGCGTTGAAGTAAGGTTTTCGTGTTTCTTCGATAAGTACAGATTGCCAAGAGGTTTCCATAGCAGGCTTTCAGTTCAGGAGTGGGGCGCGATTATAAGCGGTTAGTCGTTGGTCGTCAGAGGGCAGGATGAGGAAGTGCTACGTACCATAAAATATTTTGCAATATATTCATCTGAATATGCTGATATTTTCACCCTGCCAACTAGAAGCTAACGACTAGCAACTAGCGACTAAAAACCTGCCCATGGGCGTGCGGCTATCAAAGTGAGTGATTCGCGTTTTCTGCGGCAAATTCTTTGATGTCGCGGTTGAGAAAAAACGCGATGACCGTGCGGATAATAACAATGCCGCCAAGAATGGCAAGCGATTGCCAACTGGGGATGATGATGGTTTGAATGATGTCCCCTGCGAGGAAAAAATCCAAGCCTAGGGCAATTTTTTCGCCAATGGCGAGACGGATCTGACTGATGGGGATGGGTTTAATTTCTTTATGAAACAACGACGTAAATCGCAGCAATAACTTAATCAACCCTTCGATTGCCCCCCACATCACAATAGCGATGCCCACCGCTTCTGTCCACGGGACAATCAGCGCGACCAGTTCAACTAGCCATTCGTGCATCGCGTACCTCGCGTGAGTGGGGGATTTTATGCGTAAAAGTTACAGACTAGCCGCATTGCCAGCTAAGTATTCCGCCACACCTGCGGTAGAAGCCCTCATGCCTGCTTTGCCTTTGTTCCAACCTGCTGGGCAAACTTCGCCGTGGGTTTCGTGGAATTGCAACGCGTCCACCATGCGCAACATTTCGTCGATGTCACGACCTAGTGGCAAATCATTCACCACTTGATGACGCACGACACCTGCTGCGTCAATTAAGAACGAGCCGCGCAACGCCACGCCATCCGCATGTTCAACATCATAGGCTTTGCAGATTTCGTGCTTGATGTCTGCCACCAATGGATAGCCTACTTGACCGATGCCGCCATTGTTGATGGGCGTGTTTTTCCATGCCAAATGGGTGAATTGGGAGTCAATCGACACGCCAATCACTTCGACATTGCGGCTTTTGAATTCAGCCAAACGGTGATCGAACGCGATCAGTTCGGATGGGCAAACAAAGGTGAAGTCCAGCGGGTAGAAGAAAATCACGGCTGCTTTACCTGTGATAAAGCTCTTCAAATTAAATTTTTCGTTGATTTCGTTGTTGCCCATGACAGCAACTGCATTGAAATCGGGTGCGGACTTGCCAACTAAAACGGCCATTTTGTTCTCCTAGAGGGTGGGTGGGGTTTAAAGCATCAATTTAGGCTATTTACCCTAATTAAGTCAACTATTTCTCGTGTCAGGTTTGTGACAATCGGGCAAATAGCGAGCGTGCAACAGGGTTGTGGCGGTTAAACACGCAGCGCACCTCACCAGCAATTCTCATTATGCCCAAAGGGAGTAAACTAATGGCGGGTTTAGTGGTATTTTGAAAAGGAGTTGGCTATGAAACCTCTGATTGCTCCTCGTGAGGAGCTGCATTTTGGAGACATTATTCATG
>JBASWK010000040.1:0-2117 GCA_049276435.1 Gallionella sp.
CCATTGGACAAAGGCGCGATAAATTCCCCCGCTCGTGGACGGATGTGCTGAATATTGCTCAAATCTACTACCTCAACCCTAGCCAATAATTCACGACGCTTTTGTTTGGTCAAAATGAGAATTGCTGGCACCTCACCTTGGGACGTGAATAATTACCCCGTTTCAGTTAATATCCCCGCTTCTTTCTGGCGTAGGCAACAACATGGACATCCATAAACGCATCACCAAACATTTCAAAGATAGCGCGGAGCTAAAATTAAAAATCAAAGACACCTTGGCAAAGCCCATTGCAGATGGGGCGCAACTGTTTTTTGACTGCCTGAGTCATGACGGCAAAATTCTCTGTTGTGGCAACGGCGGTTCGGCGGCAGATGCGCAACATTTTTCGGCAGAATTGCTCAATCGTTTTGAAAAAGAACGCCCAGGCTTAGCAGCGGTAGCCCTCACCACCGATAGCTCGGTGCTGACTTCCATCGCCAATGATTATGATTTTAATCAGATTTTTTCCAAACAAGTGCGGGCATTGGGCTTGCCAGGCGACAGCTTGTTGGCGATTTCCACCAGCGGTAATTCGCCCAATGTGGTAGCCGCGATTTATGCCGCCCATGAGCGCAATATGCGGGTGGTCGCGCTCACAGGACGCGATGGTGGTGCGATGGCGGCTGCGTTGCATCCCGATGACGTGTTAATCTGTGTGGACGCGAAAAGTACCGCACGGATACAAGAAGTTCATTTGTTAAGTCTGCATTGTTTATGTGATGTGATTGATTATTATTTACTGGGAGAGTGAAATGAAAAAATTAGTATTGGCAGGGGTAGTGATGATGGCAGCGAGCAGCCTACAGGGCTGTATTTCTTTGCCTGTATTAGCACTGGCAGGTGCGGGGGCGACAGGCGTGATGATCGCGCAAGATCGCCGTACCAGCGGGGTGTTTGTCGAAGATGAAAGCATTGAAAACAAAGCTGTGACCAGCATCGACAAAGGGATACCGAAGAATAGAGTGCACATCAATATCACCAGTTTTAATCGCAATGTATTGATCAGTGGCGAAGCCCTCACCAATGCAGATCGTGCCGAAGTGGCAAGATTGGTCGCAAATGTGGCAAATGTACGTAATGTCTATAACGAAGTGATCGTCGCCCCCTTGTCGAGCGTATCCACCCGCAGCAATGACACCGTGATTACGGGCGATGTCAAAATGGGCTTTGCCCAAACCAAGGATTTCAAATCTGATCTGGTGAAGGTCGTCACGGAAAATGGCACAGTCTTCTTGATGGGCTTGGTTGACCACAATGAAGCGGCTATCGCTACCGACGTTGCCAGCCGCACCAATAACGTGCAACGTGTGGTTAAACTGTTTGAATACATAGACTAACGGGCAAAACGAGTATGTATGCCACGCCTAGCTTTGAACAGAAAATCACACCACTTGCTGAAGTAGCAGCCCGTGTCGCCCAACTGCCGCGCCCCTTGGTGTTTACCAATGGCTGTTTCGATGTGCTGCATCGTGGTCATGTGACGTATTTAGCGCAAGCGCGGGCATTGGGCGCATCACTGGTGTTAGGCGTGAACAGCGATGCGTCGGTCAAACGTCAAGGCAAAGGGGCGGATAGACCGATTAACGCCGAAGCCGACCGCATGATGGTGTTGGCGGCACTGGAAGCGGTGAGTTTGGTGGTGGTGTTTGATGAAGACACGCCGCTGAATTTGATCTTGGCTTGCCAACCCGATGTGCTGGTCAAAGGCGGCGATTGGTCGGTGGATCGCATCGTCGGCGCGCCAGAAGTGCAAGGCTGGGGCGGTACGGTACACAGCATTCCCTCTTTGCACGCGCGCTCCACCACCGCCTTGCTGCAAAAAATTCGCGCTTTGTAACTACGTTTATACAGGTAAGGGAGTTGGAAATTAAAAATGTACCCATTGAAATGAGAAGGGGGAAGGGATAAGAGGGAAGGGTAAGACCTGAATGGCACTTATTTAAGCCAAATCATCGGCAAACTCCCTCCCCTTCAAGGGGAGGGTTGGGGTGGGGATGGGGGTGTGTGCAGAGAACGAACCCATCCCCATCCTAGCCTTCCCCTTGAAGGGGAAGGAACGGTAGTTCAGCCCGCTTTTA
>JBASWK010000041.1:0-6452 GCA_049276435.1 Gallionella sp.
ACCATACGCTCCTACCTAGCCACCCTGCACAAACAAGGTGCAAATATCTTCGATGCGCTAATCCAAACCTTCCGTGAATCCCCGCCCCCACCCCGCTTTGCTTGAGAGGGGGCTGAGTAGTTACCAATACATCAACAAAATCTTGTTGAGTCTGTAACGCTTGCGACTTTTTATTCATTATCAAACAACCTCCTTTTTAGGAAAGCTGAGGAGCAAGTCGCGGTAGTATTCGTATTGCTGCTGGCGCAATGCAATTTCACGCGGCAAGCCTTCGGTGATGGAGTTCGTTAATGCGTCGAATTTATCTAAGATGGCGACGATGCGGATTTTTTCGGCAGGTGCAGGATTTGGAATGCTGATACTGTTTAAATTCTTTTGGTTTAATTTCGGTTGAGCTGCTCCCGAGATGTATGGCGTTAAGTCAATACTATTTAAATAGAATTCAACAAACCTACGCTCAGCATAAGTATTGAATTTTAGTACATGAGCGTGATTATTTACCCAGCTTTTCCCGCTAATACTAAATGCTATTGGCGTACTCCTTGCGATCAAATTTGCGCCATCTTCTGAAACAAGCAAAAAATCACCATCAAAAATATAGTCTTTTACATAATCAACAATTCCTGATGCTCCGTAATATGGAATTTCACCAAAGTCTCTTAGGCTACTTGTTATCGGTTTTCGCAACGAATCAAGATTCTCTGCCAGCTTCCCCAATGTCTTCCACTCAACTTCACCATCTTCAAAAGTTAACAACTGGTCGCGATAGTAGTTGTATTGCTTTTTCCGTGCTGTTAGCTCCTCTGTTAGCTCCTCTGTTAGCTCCTCTGTTAGCTCCGTGAAATTATCCAAAATACGGACAATTTCAGCTTGGATAGTGAGGGGCGGGATGGGGATTTGTAGTTTTCGCAAATTGTCGTTGTAAAGACGTTGGATTGTCCCGCCCTCAGAAATTCCCCAATTTGCAAGTTGATAAAAATAAAACAAATATTTATTCAAAACGTAACTTTCATCGTTGTCGATCCAAACAATATTACTATCTTGGAAATACGCATCTTTCCCATCAAATATAACCGTTCTCCCAATCGTACCACTCGCGGAAATCAAAACTGTCCCAATTCTTGGATAGTTATATTTAGATTTAAATTCTTCAAACAACTCTCTAGAAATGTAAGCATCTGGATTTTTTCCAAATGTCCCAATTTTATAAAATGGAATTTCGCCTTCAGGCAAAGTTTGCTCTTTTAAAATTCGCTTACACATACGAACTTCCCCCACATCCCCCAAAGCCTTCCATTCAACGCCAACGCCTTCAAGCAGTTTCTTCATAAAGCTCGCATTACTCATGCTTCAATCTCCGCAACAATGGCATCAATCTCGGCGCGTAGCTGGTCAATCTTGGCTACCGTAATTTTAAGCTCGGCGTTGAGCTGGGTAATATCAATCACTTCGCGGGTGTCTTTGGCTTCCACGTAGGAACTTACCGATAGGTTGTAGTCATTGGCGGCTATCGCATCGTATGGCACCGATTTAGCAAAGTATTCGATATTTTCTTTATCATCAAATGTTTGCATGATTTGCGCGATGTGTGCATCGGTTAATACGTTGGTATTGGTTTGTGGCTTAAATAGCTTACTCGCGTCTATAAACTGGGTTTTGTTGTCGGTTTTGTGTTTGGAAAGCACCAAGATAGTGACGGCGATTGAGGTGCCAAAAAACAGGTTGGGTGCTAAAGAAATGACGGTTTCCACATAGTTGTTATCTACCAAGTATTGGCGGATTTTCTGCTCGGCACCGCTACGGTAAAAAATACCAGGGAAGCAGACAATCGCTGCGCGACCTTTGCTGGACAAGTAACTTAAGCTATGCAACACAAAAGCAAAGTCGGCTTTGGATTTTGGTGCTAACACCCCTGCGGGGGCAAAGCGTTCATCATTGATAAGGGTTGGATCGTCACTGCCAATCCAGTTCACCGAATAGGGTGGGTTAGACACAATGGCATCAAACGGTTTGTCATCGCCAAAATGGGGGGCTAACAGGGTGTTGCCAAGCGCGAGATTAAACTTGTCGTAGTTAATGTTGTGCAAAAACATATTCATACGCGCAAGGTTGAAAGTAGTGTGGTTGATCTCTTGTCCAAAAAATCCATCTTCAATGATATGGGCATCAAAGTGTTTCTTAGCTTGTAATAATAACGACCCTGAACCTGCGGCTGGGTCATAAATTTTATTGACGGTTTTTTGCTTGTGCATCGCCAGTTGGGCAATCAGCTTGGATACGTTTTGCGGGGTGAAAAATTCGCCACCTGATTTGCCTGCATTGGCGGCATAGTTAGAAATTAAAAACTCGTAGGCATCGCCAAACAGGTCGATTTGGTTTTCTTGGAACTTGCCGAAACTAAGCTTCTCCACGCCTTTCAGTACCGCGCTCAAGCGGGTGTTTTTGTCGACAACGGTGTTGCCCAGGCGGTTACTGGTGGTATCAAAATCGGCAAACAAACCTTTAATATCCATTTCGGATGGGTAGCCATTGGCGGAGCTTTCAATGGCGGAGAATATCGTGGCTAAATCGGTGTTCAGGTTGGCGTTATTGTTGGCATTGGCGGCAATGTTTGCAAACAACTGGCTAGGGTAGATGAAATAGCCTTTGGTTTTAATGGCATCGTCTTTGATTTCTGCGGTAATGACATCATCGGGGAGTGCGGCATAATTAACGCTTTCATCACCGCCTTCAATGTAACTGGCAAAGTTTTCACTTATAAAACGATAGAACAACGTGCCTAATACATACTGCTTAAAATCCCAACCATCGACCGCACCACGAACCTCATTGGCTATTTGCCAAATTTGGCGTTGTAAATCGGCGCGTTGTTGGGTACTGGTCATTGTGAAATCCTGTTTAAATATATATGTATTAAATTAAATAGCCATTGGCTGGTAAGTTGCCAACCCTAAATTTTCGTGTATTTCCACAACGTCGTTTACCTCGCCGTCATTTTCGCAAAGGCGGGAATCTAGTTTGAATTTGAAGTGCTGTAGGGTGGATAAGCTGCGCGCATCTACATGAATTTAGGGTAAAAATTGGGTGGCTGCGCTATCGCTTACCCACCCGACTCACTTGTGCTATAAAAAATAGGCGAATTTTCTGTCGGAACACACAAATTGCGCGATTTAACGTTAAAACCATCGCGCAATTTGTGCGCTCCCACGTTTATCACCCGTATTTTGTGTAGGTGTTGATGCCCCAAAATTTTGGATCAGTGACTTATTCATCAATGAATCCTTTAGCTTTCATTTCTTTGTCGGTGAGGTATTCACGAATGGTTAGCGTAACAATTAAAACAACGACTACGGCTATTCCCGCAGTAATTGATAATTTCAAGAACGCCTCACTAGAAACTATCTGAAACCAAAGCTGGGCGATGGCTAAGCATGCCCACGCTATGCTGATAGATAGGCAGGTAATGATGCCGATTTTCATACGTCTTTTTCCAAAATCACCAAGTACGCCTCACGCTTCCAGAGAAGCAGCATTCTTCGAATATCTTTTTCCATCGTAACAACTCGCCAGCCTTGACTGGCATTCTTGTTTAAGAAATCCGTGAATTTAAGCGGGTCAACCTTAGCGGCACCAAGCAGTAAAGAACCCAACATGCCTTCTTGATAAATGATAACTTTATATTGCTTCATATGATGCTTCCTTTGCTTTATGGTTGAGAATCAATTTGTTAAGAATCAATAGGGTCAGGCTCGATTGATCTAGTGTTGACTGAAAATTAAGTGCCATAGGCAAGCTGCTTTAACCAGGATGTCTCTGAACCTCAATTTTTCCATTGCGAATCACGTCTATCAGTTGATCGACGCTTGTGTCGCTAGGTTTGCGACGCTTGTAGTCTTGGAGATTCTTCAAGGCTTGTTCTTTATCACCAAGTGCCAGATGCACCATGCCGATAGCGTAAGCGGCATCGACGACACCGATGGCAAGTGCCTTTTCAAGATACGGGAGTGCTTCACGGGGCTTGCCCACGCCCGCCAAGAAAGTGCCATACATGTAATTGCCCCGTGGATTAGACGGAAAATCCGTCAGCAGCTTTTGGAAGATGGAATCAGCCTTTTCGGCTGCCCCTGCCACGTCAAGATTATGTCCCATGCTGTTGATGTGAGCCGCTCGTACAAGCAGTTCTGGATTGGGCGTGGGAACGTTAATCAGAACATCGAGCATCCCCGACAAAGTCTTCACGTCCTGCGTGGCGCGCTGTTTATCCTGCGGCGTATCGAATTGCGGTGGGTAATTGTTCGCATGAGCCGACAAATCATTGAGCATCAGGTCGAGGTACGCGCCATCGAATCCATATTGCTTTCCAGATGATGTTTCCGAAACCATGAGCAAACGCTTGGGATCGTAGCTTCCGTACTCTTTAGCACTTGCGGTGGCGGCAATCAATAGGACAAAAATGGTTAGCAGGAGTTTGCGCATGATGTGTAAGGACCTAATGTAAAAATGAGGGGGTGCGCTCAAGCTGCCGCATAACGTCGAACATCAACGCCGCTTTTTGCCGCCAGATCAGCCTGTTGCAGCAGCGAGCGCGTCACGGATGCGTCGTGGTAAACCTCGCCACAGTTCTCGCACACCTCGGCAGGCACGCGTTTGAACATCACCGTACTGTCCCCTCGCTCCAACGTAATACTGGCTACGCCAGCCTGTAAATCACCCTGTTTGCAAATCGGGCATTTCATGATCTTATCTCCTCTTTTTCAAGTCGTCTTGCCAAATTTTCGGGTCTGGCTCATAAGAACAATCGGTTGTTATTGTCCATGCGCGTCACTTTAGCGGTATTGAATACACAACATCCCACTGGGGTCTGGCTTTATGTATCATATTTTAGCTATAATAATCAATGCGATGCTATATCAATCGAGTCTGACCCCATTGATTCTACCCCATTGATTCTCGTTAGAGGTCTACTGAAACACTTGTCCATTGTGCTTCAACCAACCCGCTGAATGGTGATTGACTGGGTCACGATGAGTCCAATGAACCACCCCTCCCTTCGGGTTCCATTCGTACTCTCCATTGAACTCGACGGCATCGCCTTCACTCAGCGAAGATACCCGTGGAGCGAGATCAATGTTGTGGGCAATCAAAATTGTTTGGCCAGAATCCAAGCGTATTATGAATCGTTGGTGGCGACTGCCATCGTTGTCATCCGAGAGAATTTTAATGACTATTCCTTGACCTTGAACCTGAATATTGCTGGCGTGACCATTGAAAGCGTTGGACAGAATTAAGTCAGTCTGAACTGCGCCTGCTGCTGCTGTTGCTGCCGAAATAAATGGGTAGTGCTGTACATGCCCTGCATATGCGGCAACGGTGATGATGAGTGTCAGTAGCAGTTTCTTCATTGTGATGCCCTCTAATGTGAAATCGACAGAACTTCTTCTGTATAAACACCCTGACTGTCACAACACATTGATTTAAAAGTACATCTCAATTGCAGCAGGTCACTTTCTCCCGCAAACTCAGCACTTCATCCCGCCATGTTGCTAGAGGGGTGCGTAATGCGGCACTAAACAACTTTGTCATCAGGTATGTACGGAATCAAGCCTTTCTCAAAAGCCAGCACTTGAACTTTTCGTGGCATCGCGCGGACATCCACAAAAAGACCATTGATGCTCAACATCCACACCATCGGGTTGCTGCCTAGGCGGCTTGGGAGACACCAATGGTGATCCATTTGCCCTATATTCAACAAATCTCTAATAAGCTTGGATTTACCCTGCCCTGTGCTTTCAGCAACACCAAATGCTTGGTATAAATCAGCAGCAGAAACATAAGGTTGCTGTGTTCTATCAAACAGAAAATTTGCAAACCCAATGGCATGAACAAAACCACAAGCCCATCCGTCAATTTTTGATTTTTCTAGCGGTGAGGGTTTCTTTCTGCTCATTGCCGCAACCGCATAGCGAATGAGTTCCGCATATTCTTCGTTTAAGTGCTTGGCGCAAAAAGCATCTGTCAATGCAACGATGGCATTAAATTTTTCTTGTATTGCCTGTGGAACACGCATTGATTTCTTTGCCATGATTCTACTTTCAAAAATAATGTTTTAATCCTACATTAAGTTAAAGAATCATACACAAACTGGATCAAAAATTGTGTGTTTTTCATGATAGGCAACCCATCTTTTCGCCCAATGCTGGGTTGTGATGGGTTTAGTCCCGCAATAAATGCGGCTGTAAGTGGTTGCGTACAAATAATTGGGTATTGAGTTGTTAGTCGCTAGTCGTTAGTTTTTAGTTGGCGGAGTGAAATGTTTTTATCATCTGCTTGAATATATTGTGAAAAATATAGCATCAAGCAGACTCACAGCATTAACTAGCGACTAACAGCTTAAAATACCCGAAAATTTAGGCGCGGGTGCTTATCCATGCAAAAAGCCGACTAAGGTCGGC
>JBASWK010000042.1:0-20111 GCA_049276435.1 Gallionella sp.
GCTTGTTATTGGAAGGCAGTAGCAGCCTGCGCGAATTGAACCGAAAATTCGGCTTTCATTTCCCTTTAAGCGGTGCAAAAACGCTGAATGGACTGATTTTGGAACATTTGCAAGATATTCCCGAAGCAGGGACGAGCTTAAAAATCGCCAATCACCCGATGGAAATCATCCAAACGCAAGGGCGGATTGTCAAAGTCGTGCGCATCTTCCTCTCCATCCCTAACAAAGAGGGAAAAGCCGAATAACGCCCCAAAAAACGAGGGGATTCGTCCGCATATTGACCAATTCTACAAGTACAATCAACCATCAGGTAGAAGAACCCAAAATACTGGTTAACGGGGTAGTTAACACTATATGTGACGGATCGAAGCCGCTCGCTGCCTGATTCGACAATAGCCGATGCGGTTCATTTAGGGCGGACATTAACCACTGCGGCTATTCAATAAGAGATTTTCCAAGGGATGTAAGTGTGTAAACGGGTTTCTTAAACCTGTTTGCGTTCTTACTGCGAGGTCATGATCGGGGTTTATGCGCGGCTCTTTGCTTCACTGACGACCTTTTACGTGGCGCTTAAAGACGGCGGATAAAAATAGCAATCACAACCCAATTCGCAACGGAGGCACAGGAAGCCTGTGAAAACAAAACGGTAATTTGCCATTAAGCAATTAACTGGGTGTAGAATTGCAACCGCAAAACGAGGACAGCGTCATCTCTCAGCACACACTAGGCGAGTATCTTAATTCAATGCCAGATTGTCTTGATGATGGGGGGTGAGTTCCTTCGCAACACAACTGCTCTCTAATTTCCGTATCCTTTAATATGCGCATCTTAATTGTCGTGCCGATTATTCATTCCGAACAGGATATGGGGTCATTGTTGGCGCAAACTAAGCAAGCCTATATCGCACGTTATGGCGAAGCGCAGTGGGCGACGCATCTTCAGTCCATCGAACAAGTTTGGATAGGGATAGCACAGATGATTACGGCGTTGGAGCTTCCCTATCTTAATGTTCGCATCTATCAAGATGGTTTGCCCGTCTGCGGCAAAGAAGTCGAAATTGTCAGCGAAGTAGCCAGTCAAGGCAGTCAAAATTATCAACTGGTTCAAAAATTGGTGGCGCAAGGCGCGCAACTGATGGGAACGGATGATCCAACATTATTACTTCAGGAGTATCGCTTGCATGTAGGGACGGTTGACGATGCCGTTGCTCATGCCGCGCAAAGTAAAATAATTTTAGCAGCGCGAGATCATTTTATCGCGAATCGTATCAACACGACATTGCAGGTTAGCGAGGTAGGGCTTTTGTTTTTGGGCATGGCGCACACAGTTGAATCCTTGTTGGATACCGATATTCTTGTTCGCTATTTACTCCCTTCTCTGCGGCAAAAACAGGAGGAAATCAATGCGACTAAGCTCTAAAGCGGAACGGCAGGCAATCGTGTCGCCTGTAGCAGCAACGAAAATTTTAATCGTGGATGACCAAGAAGAGCTATGTTGGGCACTGTCCAATGTGGTGCGATTAGCAGGATTTGAACCATTACTGGCAGTCAGTGGCGAAGAAGCATTACACCATTTACGTAATCAACCTGATATGGTGCTGTTGGATGTAGGTTTGCCAGACATGAACGGGTTTGATGTGTTGACGCAAATTCGGGCACACAATGCTGCGATTCCTGTCGTCATGGTGACGGCGCATGGCAAAACAGGCGATGCTGTGCGTGCGATTCGAGCGGGGGCTTATGACTATGTGACCAAGCCTTTTCTGAACCAAGATATTGTACTGACCATCCGCCGCGCCTTGGCAGAAAAACAACTTAAACAACAAAAACGACAATCCTTTGCTGACGCAGAATCTAGCAGTTCCTTGTTAAACGTCATGGGCAGAAGCCCCGCCATTCAAAAAATTCAAGCTGAAGTCGAACGTGTTGCCGAAACTGGTTTTTCGGTGCTTTTGCTGGGCGAAAGCGGCACGGGTAAAGAAGTCGTCGCACGGGCGATACATGCAGCCAGTCCGCGTGCAAACAAGCCTTTTGTGGCATTAGATTGCGGTGCAATTGCGCCCACCTTGATTGAAAATGAACTGTTCGGACATGAAAAAGGGTCGTTTACAGGCGCGCATCAAGCACAAATCGGTGCGTTTGAAATGGCGGCTGGCGGCACGCTGTTTTTGGATGAAATTGGTAATTTGCCGTTAGCGACCCAAGCCACCTTATTGCGCGTATTGGAAACGCAGCATATACGCAAAATTGGCAGCACCCGCGAACAAAAAATTGATTTTCGGCTGATTGCAGCAACCAATATCAATTTACAAGCCACCGTGCGTCAGCGCACTTTCCGCGACGATCTGTATTACCGCTTAGCAGAGTTTATGATTCAGCTACCCTCGTTGCACGAACGCCGCGAAGATATCGTGTTTTTGGCGCGACGGTTTTTGGCACAAGCCAATGAAGAGTTGAATAAAAAAGTAGTTGGCTTATCGGTAGACACTGAAACGATGCTGCAAAATTATGCCTGGCCTGGCAACGTGCGGGAACTGCGCAACCAAATGCGGCGTGCGACCTTGTTGTGTACCGATCCCAATGGCATCATCACGCCAGACTTGTTTTTGGCACTGGATGGCGCAGAAAATTCTGTAAAAGTAGGGACTATCACGCCCCCAGGTTTAGATTGCCTTTTGCCATGTGATTCCTCCGCTTTCACCATCAGTAATGCGCATTTGCTCTTTGGCGGCGAAGCCGCATCGCTCAAAGAAATTACGACACGCGTGACGGTGCAAGTTGAACGAATGGTGTTGTTGCAAGTGCTACGGCATACGCACGGCAACAAAGCGGAAGCCGCCCGCTTGTTGAAAATAGATTACAAAACAATGTATTGCAAATTGAAGTCGCATGAAATTTCCTCGGCCACTTTTATGAAGGGTTATCAGAAACTATCGGATGGCGAGGTCGCGCTTGACATGATAGAGACAGGAGAAGCACATCATGGATAACAAGCGAGCAGAAGAGTTTGCCGAAGGAAAACGCAGACTGGATGAGATCAACAACAAACTGGGTGATTTGTTTGGTAAATCGACGGGGGCGGCGGGCGGCGGATTGCTTGCGGGGCTGGGAAATCTCGTTGAACAACTAGGGAAACTGGCCGAACAGCAGGGTGGTTCAGGCGAGATTGATTTTGGTTCGGGTTCGGACAAGCGCATGAAAGGCGTGTATGGCTTTACGGTCAAATCTGCTTTGGGGGATCGCGGCGGCGTGAAAGTCGAACCATTTGGCAACATCAAGCGCGATGAAGCGGGCAAGATGGTCGAGGTGCAAGCAATTCGTGAACCGATGATAGACCTGTTCGACGAAGTGGATCATTTGCTCATGGTAGCGGAAGTGCCAGGGATTACAGAAGACGCGGTGCGCTTGGAGTTGCAAGACGATATTTTGATTTTCACCGCCAAACAGGGCGATAGCCAATATCGCAAAGAGGTCTTGCTCCCCGCCAGCTTTACCGCTGAACAAATGAGTTTTACCTGCCGCAATGGCATTTTAGAAGTCCGATTCAACAAATAAACAATCGAGGCGCAGTATGGAAAACTTAACGAATGGCACATTGCGCCTCAAAGTGACAGAGGCATTGGGCAAAGACGTTGGACGCGCTTTGGCGCGTATGGATCCCGCCGATATGAAAGTGATGGGCGTGGAAATCGGCGACATTTTGGAAGTGATCGGCAAACGTCGCACGGTGTGCAAAGTGATGCCCGCTTACAAAGATGATCGTGGTGATGCGAGAATTCAAATTGATGGCATTTCGCGCAGCAATGCGGATGCAGCGTTGGATGATGTGGTGACGGTGCACAAAATTGCCGCACACGCCGCGCTGAAAATGGTGTTATCGCCCACGGCGGCGGGATTTTCGGATCGGGATTTGCAATACATCGGCACGCGTTTGGATGGGCTGCCCGTGTTGGAAGGGGATCTCATACGCGGTACCTTGTTTGGTAACCGCTCAATGGATTTTTTGGTGAAAGAAACTGAACCGAAAGGTGCAGTGCTCATCGCGCCCAATACGCTGTTGACCGTTGGACCCGCACGTGTGGATGCAAAAGCGGGGGCAACGGGGCGACCGACTTTTTCTTATGAAGATGTCGGCGGCTTGAAACGCGAAGTGCAACGCGTGCGCGAAATTGTGGAATTGCCGTTGCGTTATCCTGAAGTGTTTACCCGCTTGGGCATAGACGCGCCTAAAGGCATTTTGCTGTACGGCCCGCCAGGCTGCGGTAAAACCTTGATTGCACGGGCAGTGGCGCATGAAACCAATGTGCGCTTTTTTACCATCAGTGGCCCTGAAATCATGCAAAAGTTCTACGGCGAGTCCGAAGGACATTTGCGGAAATTATTTGAAGACGCGACCAAGCAAGCCCCATCGATTATTTTTATCGACGAAATTGACTCGATTGCGCCGAAACGTGAATCCTTAGGCGGCGAACACCAAGTTGAACGGCGCGTGGTCGCGCAATTATTGAGCTTGATGGACGGGCTGAAATCTCGCGGGCAAGTCATCGTCATTGCCGCCACCAATATCCCTAACGCCATTGATCCCGCGCTGCGCCGCCCTGGGCGATTTGACCGCGAAGTGGTGATTCCCATTCCTGATCGACACGGTCGGCTAGAAATTTTGGAGATACACACGCGGGGAATGCCTTTGTCGTCCGAGGTGGATTTAACCAAATTGGCGGACACGACCCACGGTTTTGTCGGGGCAGATTTAGAAGCCTTGTGCCGAGAGGCGGCGATGATTTGCGTGCGACGCATCTTGCCCGAAATTGATTTTGCCCAAGCCAAGCTGCCCTACGAATCCTTGCAAAAACTAGAGTTAAGCAAAGCAGATTTTCAAGCCGCATTGCGCGAGGTCGAACCCTCGGCGTTGCGTGAAGTGTTTGTGGAAGTGCCGACCACCACGTGGGACGATGTGGGCGGTTTGGCAGAACCGAAACGCTTGCTGCGCGAGGCGTTGGAGTGGCCGATGATGCACGGCGCGTTGTTTGAGGCCGCAGGCGTGAGACCGCTCAAAGGGATTTTGCTGTCAGGCCCACCAGGGTGCGGAAAAACGTTGTTGGCGCAAGCGGCCGCCAGCGCAACACAAGTTAATTTTATCTCGGTTAAAGGCCCTGCCTTGATGTCGAAATACATGGGTGAATCGGAACATGCTGTGCGCGAGGTGTTTCATAAAGCCAAGCAAGCTGCACCGTGTTTGTTGTTCTTTGATGAAATCGACGCATTGGTGCCGCGTCGCGGCAGCGGTGCAACGGATGCAGGGGTGAGTGAGCGGGTGGTGGCGCAATTTTTGGCTGAATTAGATGGGGTAGAAAAACTGACGGGGGTTTTAGTATTGGCGGCGACTAATCGCCCCGATATGATAGACCCCGCTTTATTACGCCCTGGGCGTTTTGACGTGCAAGTGGAAATTCCACTGCCGAACGAAGTGGAACGCTTGGCGATTTTACGCGTGCAATCGCGTCATAAACCTGTCGCGCCTTCGGTTGATTTGGAACGTATTGCGGCAGAAACGGACGGACTGACAGGCGCGGATCTCGGCGCGATTTGTCAGTACGCCGCACTGAATGCCATTCGCCAAGCCATTGAGCAATCGCAGCCCGATCAATGCGCCACATTGCGGATTGAAACGGCGCACTTCGAGGTGGCATTGCGCCAGATACAAGCATGAGCGACGGACAAGCTCACGCGCTGTACCTGTATTGCTTGGCGCGTCCCGCTTGCCAGTCGGCGGCTGCGTCGCTGTTGGGTGTGGATGAACGCTATCCCATCCGCGTGTTAGCGCACGATGCGAACATCGTTGCTGTCGTCAGCGAAATCCATCCTGCAGATTTTTCGGAACAAAATTTACAAAACTTGGCGTGGCTAGGCGTGCGCGCACAGCGGCATGAAATCGTGGTGGCGCGCATGATGGCAATTTCGGCGGTCTTGCCCGTCAAGTTTGGGACGTTGTTTCAATCGGCGGACAGTTTGCAAGCCTTTATGGCGCGTCACCAATTTGCAATCGCGACAGGGTTAGACACCTTGGCTGGCAAAGCGGAATGGAGTGTCAAAGCGTATTTGGTCGATGCAGATGCCCGTCCGCGTGTCATCGCCGACAGCCCAGAAATCCAAGCAAAACTCGCGAATTTATCCACCTCCCCTGGCATACGCTACATACAACAGCGGCAATTAGACGGACAAATCGACGCGGCGTTGCAAACCTGGGTGAAGCAAATGGTCAGCTCGTTGCACGAGGCATTGCTGTCAGGTGCCGAAGCGTCCAGCGCGTTGCGCTGTCATGCCCAGTCCATCACGGGACGGACGGATCGTATGATTTACAACACCGCTTTTCTGTTGTCCGACGCGGCATTAGCCAATTTTCAAGCGGCATTAGCCGAACAAAAAATGACTTATCAAGACAGTGGACTGACGCTGGAATTAAAAGGCCCGTGGCCACCGTATAACTTTTGCCCCACATTATCTGAGGGCGTAAATTCATGAAAAATACCCCATCAGACGTAGGCATGCTCGCACAAAACCTGCCGACTATTCCCGAAGCGGCATCCGAAGGTTGGTACGAAAAGCTATACAACATGCTACTGGGAAATATCCCATTTTCCCTGTTGCTGGTGGATCGCTCCTTGCGCGTGGTGTCTGCCAATCGCAATTTCTTGGTGAAAGGGCGACGCAATGCCAGCGATACCGTGGGCGCGCCCATCCGCGATGTGTTTCCCAGTGCCATTTTGGAATATACCCAACTCGAACACAAAATTCGCGGGGTGTTTGATTCGGGCTTGCCCCTCCCTGGTGCGCAGATGACCTACCGCGCCCCTGGCATACACACGCGGATTTATTACTACAGCGTAGTGCCTGTGCGTTTGGGTAAGTTGGTGGAACACGTCATGTTGGTGATGGATGACATTACCGAAAAAGTCCAATTGATTGAAAAAGCCCGCATGGTCGAGCGACATTTGGCGACCGTGGTGGAAAGTGCCAATGATTTGGTGGTTTCCACCGACGCAAAAGGGGTCATCGTCAGTTGGAGTCGGGCGGTGGAGCGAATTTCGGGTTATCAATCAAACGAGGCACGCGGGCGTTTATTGGTGGAATTATGCGAATCCTCGCAACGTGAAGACATGAAAGCCATGATTCGCCGCTTGGTGGAAGGCAGCGCGGTGCAACTGCGAGAAATTGGATTGGTGGCGCGCTCTGGGCGTGTGGTGCCTGTGGATTGGTCGTGTTCGCCAATTTTGGATGACACCGATAAAGTCAGCGGCGTGGTTGCCGTCGGGCGGGATTTAACCGAACGCCGTGCGTTTGAGCAGCATATTTTTCAAAGTGAAAAATTGGCGGCATTAGGGGTGATGGCGGGCGGTATTGCCCATGAGTTGCGCAATCCGCTGGCGGTCAGTTTTTCTGCCGCGCAATTTTTATCAGGGCTATTGGGTTCAACGGATGATTTGGCATTCCAGCAAGAATGCGTCAATAAAATTATTGATGGCATTCAGCGTTCCTCCGCCATTATTGAAAATCTGCTGCGTTTCGCCCGCCCCGCACCCAGTGATCGGGTAGGAACATTGGATTTGGTCGCCCTCGCGCAGGAAACCATTAGCGTACTCGCCCCGCAAGCAAAGTTGCAGAAAATCAAAGTATTGGAAAGATATGCCGATAATTCTGTGTCCGTGTCTGGCAACAGCAATTTGTTACAACAAGTGCTGATGAACTTGATTTTAAATGCCTGCCAAGCCATGCCCACAGGCGGGGAAATCGTGGTCGATGTGAAACGCGAGGCAGGGGAAGCATTGATTCGGGTGAGCGATACTGGGTGTGGGGTTTCCCCTGCGAATTTGCGCCGCGTGTTTGATCCATTTTTTACCACGCAGCCCGTCGGCAAAGGCACGGGCTTGGGATTGTCGATTTCTCACACGATTGTGAAACAACATGGCGGTGAAATCGAATTACACAGTATTGAGGGACAAGGTAGCACCTTCATCGTATGTTTGCCGTTGCTGAAAGATTGAACGGCATGAAAAATGGATTAACTGTTTTGGTAGTGGATGATGAGCCTGATGTATGCTGGGCTTTGGATATGCTGTTGAGTCAAAACGATTTTAAGGTGGTGACCGTGGTCAGTGGTGCGCAAGCATTGTGGTGGTTGAATGAAAAAGACCGCGATTGCCGCTTGATTTTGGTCGATGCAAAACTGGGCGATATTGATGGCGTCGAACTCGCTAAACGCATACGGACGGACACACAGTGCACCTCGCCTGTGATTTTGGTGTCGGGCTATTTTTACAAAGACGACAGTGTGGTGCAGTACAGTTTAAACACAGGATTGATTGCCGCGTTTGTCACCAAACCGTTTCGCCACGAGGAAATTTTAGGGGCGATTCAGACGGTACTTGCCAACCAAAAATACGGATAAAAGGAAGCACCATGCAAAAATTTATTTACGCAGTCATTGAAAATACGCCAAAAAATCAATCCATCGCAACAATGATGGGCATAGGCGATGCACCTTTAGAAGCTGTGAATTATCTCGATCTCATCGCGGTGGTGAGTGACGTGGATACTGCCCGCTTTGCGGGGGAGGGCGAGCAACTTCATTTGCCCGCCGATTTGTTGAAATATCAACAAGTGAATGCGGCATTGTTGGCACAGGGGGCGGTGTTGCCACTGAAATTTGGATTAACCGCAGCGGACGCACCTGCTGTGATGGCAGTGTTGAAACGGACGTATTTGCAATTGCGCGCCCAGTTAGCACGACTGACGAGTAAAGTTGAGTTGGTGGTGCAAGCCACTTGGGATATTCCGCAGCGCATTGCCGTAATTGCCCAAGCTCATCCCGAATGGATAGATGCCGATCCTGTGCAAACGGGGAAACGCTTGTTTGAGGCGATAGAGGCGGAGAAAAAAACCTACCAAGCCGCAATACATCAGTCGCTTGCAAAACTGGCGCAAGACTTTTCGGACGCGTCACATAAATCGGATAACATGATGTTTAATCGCAGTTATTTGGTAGAACGCAGCCAAGAAGCAGCGTTTGATGCGGCGATGAATGACTTAGGCGAAGCGTTTGATGCGCGCCTTACTTTTCGCTATATAGGTCCGTTGCCCGTGTATAGCTTTGTCAATATCGCCTTGAATCAGGGCAATTTTGCATTGTTAGAGCAAGCGCGGTTGAGTTTGTCCGTGCCAGAAAAAACCACATTCGGACAAATCAAAAGCGCGTATCGCGCGGCCTTGTTGGCGAATCATCCCGACCATCACCCCAACGACCCTGATGCCGCACAACGCTGCAAAACCATCGTCGCTGCGAGTGAAGTCTTGACTGCTTATTGTCAAAGTTTCCCTGATTTTGCCGCACGCGGCAATACGGGCGAGTATGACTTTAGCCAAGCCGCTGTTGAGCAAGTGTTTATTTTGGATACCAAAAGCGCACTGTTGGCACGCGGCAACTGAGTGAATGTAGGTGCGTTCTTCAGACCGCCTGCGCCGTACCCTCCGTTTAACCCATCCTCTTTTTTAACATCATGAATAAAATCATAGGTATTGATCTCGGTACAACCAACAGTTGCGTAGCGGTTCTCGTGGATGGGCAAGCCGTCGTGATTCCCAACGCAGAAGGACAGCGCACGACACCGTCAGTGGTGGTGTTTATGCCCGATGGGCAACGCTTGGTCGGCGTGGCAGCCAAGCGTCAACAACTTATCAATCCGCGCAATACCATTGCCTCCATCAAGCGATTTATGGGACGTAAGTGGCAAGAAGTGACGGAAGAAATGGCGATGGTGTCTTACGAAGTCGCACGCGGCGAGCGGGACGAAGTAGGCGTGGTGATCGCTGGGCAGCATTACGCCCCACCCGAAATCAGCGCAATGATTTTGCAAAAATTAAAACAAGATGCGGAAGCTTATCTAGGCGAAACCGTCACCGATGCGGTGATTACCGTACCCGCGTATTTCAACCATGCGCAGCGCGAAGCCACCAAAGATGCGGGCAAAATTGCGGGGCTGAATGTGTTGCGAATTTTGAACGAGCCGACCGCTGCATCTTTGGCGTATGGACTGGATCAAACGCAAGAACAAACCGTGTTGGTGTATGACTTGGGTGGCGGGACATTTGATGTGTCTGTTTTGGAGCTGGCGCAAGGGCTATTTGATGTGAAAGCGACCCACGGGGATAACCATTTAGGCGGTGACAATTTTGACCAAGCCATAGTGCAATGGATGTTGGCGGCATTTGAACAAGCAGATCAAACCGATTTCTCCCGCAACGCGTTGGTGCTGGCGCGTTTATACCAAGCGGCGGAGCAAGCAAAAATCGCCTTGTCGAGTCGTGAGTCGATAGACATTCATCTTCCCTTTATTCGCACCGAACCCGTCCAGCATTTATCGTTGACGCTTACCCGCAACCAGTTGAACACCTTGACCGAAGGTCTGTTGCAGCAAACTGTGCGTCCGATTCAACAAGCCCTTGCCGATGCAGGGCTTACTCCCGCAGGGATAGATCATCTGGTCATGGTGGGTGGCATGACCCGAATGCCTGCTGTGGTAGAAAAACTCACTGAACTGATTCGGCGAGTGCCACATCAAGGGGTTGATCCCGATGAAGTGGTGGCAGTTGGTGCAGCGATTCAGGCGGGTGTATTGGGCGGTGAAATCAAGGGGGTGTTGTTGTTAGATGTGATTCCCCTGTCATTGGGTATCGAAACCAAGGGCGGCGTATTTACGCGGCTGATTCCGCGCAATGCCAGCATCCCTTTGCGCAAAACCGAAACCTTCACCACGGCGACGGATAATCAAACCTCGGTGGAAATTCATGTGTTGCAAGGTGAATCAGACATGGCGGCGTTCAACAAAACGCTGGGCATCTTTCAATTGGTGGGCATCACCCCCGCACGTCGGGGATTGATGGAAATTGATGTCAGCTTTGACGTGGACGCAAATGGCATTTTGCATGTCCACGCAGAAGACATTACCACGGGCAATGAGCAGACCATTGAAATTCAAAGCGGGACAGGCTTGAGCGCGACGGAGGTCGAACGCATGGTGAAAGCGGCAGAGACTCATGCTACGGCAACTCATTTGCTGCGTGAATTGGCGGAAGTGCGCAATCTGGCAGAAGTACTTACCACGGAAATTGCTCGTTCACTCTCGGCTTACCGTTCCAAAATAAACGAACAACAGGCAGCAGCGATTGAAAATGAGATTAAAAATCTGCGCGAGATATTGGCGGGTAAGGATATTGGCATGATTCGCAACCACACGAAAACCCTGACAGCGGCAGCGCAAGTCTTGACCTCCAAAGGTGTACATAGGTAGCTGCGCTATATATAGGGTATTCGTACCATAGGCGGCTCACCCTCATTAAGATTTTCACTCAATATACCTGTCCAAATAGCTTATAGTTTCACTCTGAATAAACATTCTAATTCATTGATTTAAATATATATTTAATTTAATCATGCAGAGCATGAAATCACACTTCAAAATGGCATGTTTAGTGCTTATGTAACTCGTGCTGGAGGACGCGCCTCACACTTCGCAAGTTGGACAACAATGAGAGGCGAAACTTTATTCTTTTGGAGAATTATCATGGCAAACGTACAAAAATCTACAGATTCATCAAGTCTGGCTGAAGTAGTTGATCGCATTTTGGACAAAGGCATTGTGATTGATGCTTGGGTCAAAGTGTCGTTGGTTGGTATCGAACTGTTGTCCGTCGAAGCACGGGTGGTGGTCGCATCAGTTGAAACCTACCTGAAATATGCAGAAGCAATTGGTCTGACCGCAAGTGCTGCTGCACCAGCCTAGTTGATGGCTGCTAGGGTGAGGAAGGCGGATCGCTTACTCCTCCCCGTTGACGGTGCGTGAAGTGCTGTCGAGTGAATCTTACAAGCTGGGTGTGGCATATTGAGTTTATCTCATTCAAGTCACCCCCACGATGTGTTCAAAATCAAGGAGAGTTATCATGGCAAACGTACAAAAATCTACAGATTCATCAAGTCTGGCTGAAGTAGTTGATCGCATTTTGGACAAAGGCATTGTGATTGATGCTTGGGTCAAAGTGTCGTTGGTTGGTATTGAACTGTTGTCCGTCGAAGCACGGGTGGTGGTCGCATCGGTTGAAACCTACCTGAAATATGCAGAAGCAATTGGTCTGACCGCAAGCGCGGCTGCACCAGCCTAAGGTTTACACCTGCTTCGGCTTACTTAGATTAAGTGAGCCGAATTTATAAAATATCTCCGTAAGTTCATATCTTTAAGCAAGGCTTGTGACAAGTCTGCGTTCAGTGCGGGTAGACTGCGGTGCTTGGTATTATGGAGATACTGTGGTGATCGGCAAGATGAATCGATTTGAGGAGGCTATTGTGAGCAGAGTGAATGATATGACTAGATTGCACGACCAGATTCAATCTGGTCGTTTGGGGCGTCGCACGCTGGTGGCTGATTTGGCACGAGGTGATGTCGAAATGAAAAGAAACATGAGAGATATGCGTGGCGCGAATTTGGCTGCGAATGAAGAACGCAGTCGCAGTGTCATGGCGACATTGTCTGCATTTATGGCGAGCCTTGCAGCACACGAAAAAGGTCGCAAAAAGTTCGCGGCGAAGTTGCGCAAAGCGCGTGCGGGTTTTGTGCATAAATTAGCGCATGATATTGGGGCAACGCGTCGTGCTTATCGTGCGGAGAATGCGGCAGCACGATCCGCATGGCGTGGAGCAGCATCCAGAAATTCAGCCGTATAACGTATCCTCGTTGAAGACATTTTATTTTGAAGTGTCTTCAACAGCGGTGTCTCTGTCGATACCATTGGTTAGTCAAACCAGTTTGAGTGTTTTGGTATCCCATACAGGTATGGCTTAAGGAACGACGTGCTAAACGTGGGAGAGCAAACATGAACAGAACAATGGGGTTAGGGCGACTCGACGAAATCAGAGCGCGAATGGAAGTTGAACGCTTGGCACGAAAAGCATTTGTGCAAAGGCTCAAACAAACCGTTGCTGAGATGCGACGTGCTTTTGCGCTTGAAAATCAAGCTGTACGCGACGCATGGTTAGGACGTAAATTATCCACGGTTAAAGTGGCAAGAATACCCAAAGTGGTTTCTACGCTGGAAGTGGCTGTTAGCGCAAAATCAAAAATTCCACTGCCAGAAAGAGTTGTGGCGCAAGTGGTTGCCGTTGTGGAAACTCCAGAACGGATTGTTGCACCTGAAGTGGTGCCAGAGGTGGTATCGTCACGCATTGTAATTGAACCCAATGTGGTGTCAATTGCCGAGTTTGTGACAGAGCCAGAAATTGTGCGAATGGCAGATGTGGCGCAATCACCTGAAGCGATGCCAGAACCAGAAGTCACGCCATCCTCTGAAATAGTGCAAGTATCTGATGTTGCGCCCTCCTCCGAATTAAGCGGTGCAAAACCACCGATGGCTGCGCGACCAAAACGGCACGCTCGGAAACATAGGCCGCTATAGTCTAGTAACGACCTGTCTGTGTGCTTCGACGGGAATATAAACGCTCACGTAGCTCATAACGAAAGGTTTAATACCATGAAGCAGAATGTGCAAAAAAAGCAAAGCATCCATATTGTGAGAACACAAAGTAACGATGACAACATTCAGCCTGAAGCGGGTAGTGAATTTGTGATGACACCATATGTGCAGGAATTGGCAAATCGGGCGTTGACGTATTTGGAAGCGGGCTATGCTGTACATTTTTCGGGTCCTGCGGGTATCGGTAAAACCACTTTGGCTTTTCATGTTGCGGCACAGTTGGGTCGTCCTGTGAGTTTAATTCATGGGGATGATGAGTTTGGTAGCTCCGATTTGATTGGTCGTGAATCTGGCGTGCGTCGTCATCGTTTGGTGGATAACTATCTGCATAACGTATTGAAAACCGAAGAAGAAGTGAACAGTACTTGGTCGGACAATCGTTTGACTACCGCGTGTCAAAAAGGTGAAACACTGATTTACGATGAATTTACCCGTTCACGTCCCGAAGCGAATAATGCTTTATTGAGCATTTTGTCAGAAAAAATCCTCAATATTCCGAAGATGCGTAATGCGGGACAGGGTTATATGACCGTGCATGAAAGTTTTAGAGCGATTTTTACCTCGAACCCCGAAGAGTATGCTGGTACACATAAAACCCAAGATGCGTTGATGGATAGAATGATTACCATCAAGTTGGGGCATTATGATCGTGAAACGGAAATTAATATCGTCATCGCTAAGACGGGTGTTGCTCTGGCCGATGCGGTGAACATCGTCGATGTGGTGCGTGAGTTGCGCAATGTGGGGATGAACAAACATCGTCCAACGATTCGTGCCTGTATCGCGATTGGTCGTGTATTGGCGATTCGTGGTGGTCACGCCACCGCGACGGATCCTGTTTTTCAATGGGTGACACGAGATGTGTTGAGTGTTGAAATGGCGAAAGTGACGCGAGATGGCGAGCCGTTAATGGCGCAAACGCTGGGTGATGTGATTCATAAAATTTGCACGAGTAATGTGCGTAAAGCACGCAGCAAAGCCAAGATCGAAGAGCATAAAACTGAAGAGCCTGTCGTTGAGGTTACACCTGTTGCGATTGCAACGCAAAGAGCTGTTAAGTGTGAAGCCGTTCAAGCTACAATATCGACATGTGATGCGGTTCAGATCGAAGATACACGCGTTCGCATTCTTAATGTTGAAGCATCTGCGAACAGAAAAGTGGTGGAGGAAACAAGATGAAAACTCAGAACAAGCCGAGAGGTTTGGCAAGTATTCGTTCTATGTCTAATTTGGTGACTGAGACGACACATCCGCATCGCAAGTTTTTGAAGTTGGCTATTTTGGCGATGGAAAAAGCACGTCGTGGTAAAGAAAAAGCCAGTGCCCAGCGTCGTATTGAACATATTGATGAGCGTCTGGCGGAAATTAGAACAGAGTCAGATGGTATTTTGCTGGTGTGTAATGAAATTGCTGGCTTGAATGACGCGATGGAATGTCCAGAGAGTGAGCCTGTGAAAGTGCAACGAGGATTCGCACTGAAGTATTGATGAAGTTGCTTGTTCGGCGTTTCGGTTTTAGGTGTATCAACACGATGTGCCGAGTAGCGCATGTCCTCATAAAAAGGAAGATAGCATGACTATCGGCAAGTATATCTACGCGGTGATTGACGCAGTAGGAGAAAAATCCTACGAAGGGGCGACTGGTTTAAATGGTGCGCCCCTACATGTGATTACCCAAGGGGCTTTGACGGCGGTTGTGAGTGATTTGGTAGAAAAACGCATTCGTCCAGAGCGTAAAAATTTAGCTGCGCACAATGCGACGTTGAAACGCTTGATGGAAGACGAAATTGGCGTGTTGCCCGTGAAGTTTGGGACGTTAGCCAGCAGTTCCAATGCGGTGAAGGCACTGTTGGCTAAAAACAATGACACTTTACTGGTAGAACTTGCCAAAGTGCGCGGTCGGGTTGAGATGGGTTTGCGGGTTAAATTAGATGTGCCTAACGTGTTTGAATACATGGTTAACAGTCAGTCAGAATTAGCCGCCTTGCGTGATCGTGTGTACAACAAGCAACATGGACCTTCGCAGATGGATCAAATCGAGTTGGGGAGTGCGTTTGATCGTTTCTTAAATCGAGATCGTGAGCGTTATACCGCTGCTGTGATTGACGTGTTAAGTACGCGCTGTGCGGACATCAAACAAAATCCACCACGAGATGGCGAGGTCATGAACTTGGCGTGTCTGGTGCAACGGGATGGGTTGCAAGCGTTTGAGGATGGGGTTTGCCAAGCAGCAAATTTGTTTGATAATAATTTCTCTTTTGATTTCAATGGCCCTTGGGCTCCACATAATTTTGTCGATGTCAATTTGACAGAGGCGGATGATGTTCCTACTTGATAAACTGATTACCACCCCGCTGATGTGGATCGCACGGGAAATTAACGAAGCAGTTCAAAAAGAGCAGGTTGACGAGTCGGAGTCCATTACGCGTTCGCTGAGTGAGCTGTATATGCGCTTGGAAACGGGCGAAATTACGGAAGCCATGTTTGAGGCGGAAGAAACGAAACTGTTAGATCGATTGGATGCGATTGCTTTGCGCGATGAAGCGCGCACTGGTGGTGAATAGTGCGTTGCGGGTTGAAAACCTGACTGTTTGAAAGAAAAATAGATGAACTCCGAAGACAGGGATCAACCAGAACCCGCGTTTTTACGCGATGCGGGGCTAAACCTGCTCCTCTTTGGTGGCAAAGGTGGCGTGGGCAAAACAACGTGTGCTGCCGCCGCTGCCTTGTCTTTAGCACAACGACATCCTGATAGTCTTTTCCTGCTGGTTTCCACCGATCCTGCACATTCCCTGTTGGATTGCTTTGCGGATACAGCCGCGCTCCCTAATTTAACGCTACGCGAAATCGACCCACAAGCCAGTTTGGCGCGTTTTAAACATCAGCATGAAGCACATTTGCGTACGATTGCATTGCGTGGCACGTTCTTAGATGAAGCCGATGTCACGCGACTGCTGGATATATCAATTCCAGGGCTAGATGAAATTATGGCGTTGTTGGAAATCAGCAGGTGGGTTAATGAAGGGCAATATGCGTGCATTGTTGTGGATACTGCCCCCGCAGGACATACGCTTAGGATGTTGAGCCTACCCAACATGATGGTGCAATGGGTGCAAACCTTGGATGTGATGTTAGCCAAACATCGCTATTTGGCGCGATTGTATCGGGGCAGTTATCAACAAGATGAAGTCGATGTATATTTGGAGCAAACGCTGGCGGAGTTAAATCAATTGAGCACACTGTTGCAATCACCAGCACATTGTCGATTTGTACCCGTCATGTTGGCGGAATCCTTGAGCATACACATCACGCAGGAGATGTTAAGCGAACTGGCGCGGTTGGATTTGACCGTCAGTGAACTGGTCATCAATCGATTGCATCCTGCGCAACCAGACTGCGCCGTGTGTTCCGCTGTGGTTCACCAGCAATCCAATGCACTTGCCGTGTTGACAGCGGCATTCGCGCAACATGCTTTATGGGGCGTTCCCTTGTTCTTGACGGAGATGCAAGGGAGCGCGCGTTTATTGACATTGTGGTCGCATGCCCAGTTATTGCAGAAATCTCGCCTGAGCGACGCGCCGAACCCGATAAGTATTTCGCAACACGTAAGTCATCCTGCATCTTTGCCTGCCCCTAGCCTCAAATTGATGATGTTCGCGGGTAAAGGCGGTGTAGGAAAAACCACGTTGTCGTGTGCGTCTGCGCTGCATTTTGCCGAACGTTATCCCAACAAAAAAACGTTGTTGTTCTCGATTGATCCCGCGCATTCTTTGGCGGCTTGTTTAGGATGTGTATTAGGCGCGCAACCTGTGCAGATTGCCATTGGACTCAGTGTGGTTGAGTTGGATGCAGCGGCTGAGTTTGTGCAGTTGCAACAAGAATATACCGAAGAGCTACGGCAGGTTTTCGAGCGAGCAACCGCCAATAAAGGGTTGGATGTGGCGTTTGATCGGGATGTTTTAGAACGTATTTTGGATATTGCCCCGCCTGGTTTGGACGAGGTCTTAGCATTGATGCGTATCGTGGCGTGGATGGAGCAGGGACGATATGACTTGTTTGTATTGGATACTGCTCCTACGGGGCATTTGTTACGTTTCTTGGAAATGCCAGAGCTGATTGAGCAATGGCTGAAAGCATTTTTTGCCTTGTTTTTAAAATACCGTGATATTTTTTGGTTGCCGCATATCACGCAGATGATGGTGGATTTGTCACGTCGCGTGAAGTTGTTTCGACGCGTGTTGTTTGATGCTGAACAGGCGATGTTAGTGGCGGTTGCGATTCCCACGGAGATGGCTTACGCTGAGACAGTGGATTTGCTTGCGGCGTGTGAGCGATTGGGCGTGTCAACGCCGTTATTGCTGGTGAACAACCTTACGCCCAACAGCCCATGTCCAGTGTGTACCCAATTGCGTCGGACTGAAACACGCGTGCTGGCAGAATTTGACGCGACCTTTACTCAACGGCACCGCACTTTAATTTTTCGCCAAACCATTCCGCAGGGTGTAGAACCACTGCGTGCATTAGGAAGGGCTCTGTATGGGTATGAAGTGCGTTGACGCATCGTTTTATTCATGGTTACACAACCTCAATGTGTTATAAGCAAGACAATCCTAAAAGGAGTATTAAAAATGAACGATGTCATGATAATGGAAATGAATGAGCCTGTTTCTGCGGTCAATTTAAATCAACTACTGACGAGGCGATTGTTGGCAATGGCAAATCAATACAAGGATGAAGGCGATTTGCGACAAGCGACGGAAATCTATTGGACATTAGTCGAAGGGAAGACACCTTCGCTGCAAGCGGACGAAGCAAAAGCGGCACTGTTAGAACTTGCCGAAGAATATGAACGCAATGATGGACGGCATATGGCACGCGGCATTTATGAACGGATGATGCGTTTAGAATGTTAAAATCGAGCAATCTGGCCGCTTGACGCAAGCTGACAAGGAGTAGTGAATGGGGGGGGCAGAACACGAAGGCGTGTCTTTGTGCGAATTGTTAGACCGTGTACTCAATACAGGGGTTGTTGCCACGGGAGAAATTATCATCTCGGTGGCGGGGATAGACTTGATTTATGTCAATCTGCAATTGCTGCTGACCTCGGTTGAAACAGCACGCGCCAGTGACGTCGCCCTTGCGCAGAAAGTATGACTGAGCGCACTATGAACGAATCTTTAGAATTTCTCTTTCCCGTTTTGAGCGAAACTGCTGACGGGCATCGTCCACGCATTGAGCTTGACCCCGAAAACGTGCGTAGAAGTTTAGGGCAATTGGTGTTGACACTGGTGGAATTGATACGCCAATTATTAGAAAAACAAGCATTACGTCGTATCGAAGGAGGCTCATTGTCTGAGGCGGAAATTGAACGCTTAGGACTGACTTTTCTTGAATTAAACGAACAAATGAAGCGACTCAAACAGGAGTTTGGCTTGACTGACGCAGATTTAAATTTAGACCTAGGCCCGCTGGGCAAGCTACTGTAAATAAGTTATATTTGATTGTCCCAATCGGTAGAAAACCACATGAATACTGCACACAATAACCAAAGAACGATTACACATGGTACAGATTCATCGACCTTGGCGGATGTGCTGGAACGCATTTTAGACAAAGGATTGGTGATTGCGGGCGACATCAAAATTAGCTTAGTTGATGTTGAACTGCTCACCATACAAATTCGCCTGCTGATTTGCTCCGTGGATAAAGCAAAAGAAATGGGCATAGATTGGTGGTCAACCAATTCCTATTTGAACAGCAATGCGGGTGCGGACAAGGCGCAAGTAGCTGCCTTAACCGCACGCATCGCAGAGTTAGAAGCGTCTTTGCAGACGAATGAACTCTTAATCAAACCCCTTAAGGTTGAAAAAACGACTACCATTTGAATTACTCAAACAATTCCCTTAGCATTGAGTCCCGCCATGTAGTGATGAAGATACTCAGTGCCTGCTAATTATTCTACTTGTATACATCCCGCACCAATGGTCATGGGGGCATGTAGCAATTCTCATTTTGACCGTAGGTACGAATTCATTCGTATAGTTGCTCGTAAATAAGGCTTGTTTGTTGTGTTTTTCGCCCCATGGGGCGATGTACGAATGAATTCGTACCCACAAACCCCCGCTGTTTAGTCAAAATGAGAATTGCTGGGAGGCATGGACGCGCAGAGCCGACGTACTGCGGCAACAAATTATCACCAGCCATCATGTGTTGCTGCCTGTCTATGCGGACAGCTTGGATAACATCATCGGTATCTTGCACATTAAGCGTACTTTGGCGTTATTGCAGGAAGCAACGCTGGATTTGGAGCAGTTGCAAGCCCTGCTGCTGGAGCCTTATTTCACCCCATCCGAAACCCCGTTGCTGAGCCAATTGCAGCATTTCCAAGAGCGGCGAATGCGGCTGGGACTGGTGGTTGATGAGTATGGCGAGTTATTAGGTTTGGTAAGCTTAGAAAATATTTTGGAAGAAATCGTCGGCGAATTCACCACGCAATCGCCCACCCAAACAAGTCGATTTTTACGCCAAGAAGATG
>JBASWK010000043.1:0-7258 GCA_049276435.1 Gallionella sp.
GCGCATAGGGCAAATTACTGTCCACCAAATAAGCAACGGTCTTGCCGTCCGCCGTGGTTTTGCCGACGCGGTTGCCATTCGCGTCATACTGGTACGTCGCGACGCTGCTTGCCGTCGCCGCGATCCCGCCACGCTTCACCTCGACCAGACGGTTGTTGCTGTCCCAGTTGTACAGCGTGGTTTGCGTCGGCTCAACCTTCTGGGTCAGGTTGCCGTTGGCGTCCCAGAGGTAGCTGGTGGTTGCGCTAATCGTACCCGACGTTTTGGTCTCGCTGGTGAGGCGGTCGTCCGCGTCGTAGAGGTAAGTCGTGACGGTTTTTGCCAAACCTTGGGTCTCGGTCTTGCTGGTGCGATTACCTGTGCTGCCGTACCCATAGCTCGTGACTTTGGGTTGAGTCGGGTTCTTCGCGTCGGTGAAGATGTCTTGCGTCAGGCGGTTGAGCGCGTCAAACGATTGCGGGCTACGCGAGGGGCGTAGGTGCGGATTTATCCGCACGCTTTTTTGTTTAAAAATCAACATCGTGCGAATGAATTCGCACCTACGGTGTGCGCTCAGATGTAGGTGCGATTAGCGTAGCGTAATCGCACACCTTTGCAAACAACGGGATTTTGTGGGTACGAATTCATTCGTACGTTTTTGGGTGAATGAGATCAGCATCGCCCAATTACCCCCTTGTTTTTCGCCCTGTCGGGCGATGTAGGAATCTGTCGTACCCACATTCAGCGTGTGTAGTTGCGTTCTTTAAGCAATACTTGGATTTTTAGGTGGGTTAGGGGGTTTCTGATTGACGACTGGCAGGCTGGCTGGTCGTGGGGAGTAATTGCCCAATCAGCCCTTTATCCCATTTTGGTTTAATCAGGTGCATCCCGTGTACCCGCTTAACCGCATGTAAAAAATACACGCCACCACTGACGGCCCACCAACGGTCACCCGCCGCTTCCATAAAGGCGAAACGTGCTTCTAGCCAATGACTTTGGGTAAAAGGGGGGGCGTAAGCGGCGAAACGTCCGCCGACCACTTCAAATCCCAATAATGCCAGCCAATCTTTCAATCGTGCCAATGCAATAAATTCACCACACCACGGGTAGCCTTGCTGTTTGCCCCATTTGCGTTGCAAGCCCCATAAACTATAGGGATTGAAGCCGCTGATGATTAAATTTCCTTCGGGGATTAGCACGCGTTCTACCTCGCGCAACACTTGATGCGGCTGCTTGGCAAATTCCAAAATATGCGGCATCACCACTAAATCGACACTGGCACAGGCAAACGGCAATTCATCGCAACATAAACGTACCGCCGCACCCGCCTCGAAAGCACCTTTTAAGCGCAATGGCATCCGACTGGCAGATAAAAAATCCTGGGTCGGCAGCCCTAATTGCAGCGCGTTAAAACCAAAAAGACGACTGACCGTGCGATCAAAATACGCTTGCTCCCGTGTCAATACGTACCGTCCTTGCTCGGTTTTTAGCCACGCGCTCAAGCTGGGGGAAATAACCTGTCTTTCTGACATTGTTGACATCCTTTTTCGTGTTCTATCGTATCGAATAAGTGGTTGCGTACAAATCATTGGGTATTGAGTTGTTAGTCGCTAGTCGTTAGTTTTTAGTTGGCGGGATGGGAAAATTATCTCATCTACTTGAATATATTGTAAAAAATTATCTAGTAGCTTCCCAGTATTATCTGGCGACTAATAACTAACGACTAACCGCTTAAAATACCCGAAAATTTAGGCGCGGGTGCTTACGGGCTTTAACTTTACGGATGCTGAGTTTGTTCAGCCCTTTTTTGCAACTGACTTTCCTTAAATTTCTGCAATGCCTGCACCATGCGGCGCACGCGCGTCAAACCTGTTGTTTGAGAGCTGTCTTCTAACTTCATCCGCCAATAGACTCCCGCCGTTAATGTCATGAATATCAGCAGCGTTAAGGTGACACTGTATAAAATGAGTGGTGAAATGAAAGCTGCCGCTAAGATTAAGCGCGAGGGTTGCAGCCAAATTTTATTCACGTCTAACAAATATTGATGTTGGCTTAAGAAAACTTGCATGCCCAACATTTGGGTATTGACGGCATCCAGTTGAGGCAGCATTTTATGCAGGCGTGTGCTTTCGTGATCCAAGCCTTTGATCCAAGTCGTCAGGGCAATCCAGCTCGAAACCGCGTTGTCTAACGCGACACATTCCGACGCGGATAAGGCTTCTACTTCTTCAAATTGCAATAACTCCCCACAGGCTTTTTCCAATTGCGTGATGACATGGCTAATGCTTGTGTCGGCATTACGCACTGTCTCATGTTGGCGACCTTGCTCCTTGGTCGCATCTTCTTGTGCAAAGGGCAATAGGCGTTGCATTACACACCAAAAAACGGCGGTTTTATCGGTGGTTTCATCTATCAAGGTCACAAACCAATGGCAAGCTGCCGCCGTGGTGGCATACGCTGCGAGGGTGTTTTTCTGGGCGGTTAAGGCAAAATCAGGCACATATAGGGTTAAGACTAACTCTGGCAAGAAGTTTTCCAAGATGGGTACATTCATGCGTAGTGGCAAGAGATACATCAAGTAATCCACATCCACAGACTCGCCTTGATAGGCTTTCACGGGGCGATTTCGCCACGCTTCTTCTAATGCCTTGCTGCGTTCCCATAGACTGCGATATTGCTCCACACCTGATTTCCACGCTTGCGAAAAACCCATCATGTCATGGTTGCCGTTATCCCCCAATACTTTGAGCACGCCTTCTCGATAAATCGAAAACAGCCAAAGTCGCGATTCCCGCTGGTTTTCCAGGGCTAGGGTGGCTGCCCTCACCAAAGCAGCTTGGGTAATGAGCTTGCCTTGCCAAATGGGCGGCATGCCTGGTAGCGCGCTGAGAATGACGCGCAATAAACGTCCGTCATCACTCAATTCGTGTCTTGCCATCACATCATGAATATCGCGTGCCAGATTGAAGTCACGCAGTTCCTGTTCTACCCATTGCGCGATCGTACCCCGTGCGAGGTCTTTTTTACCCTCTTCCCAATAGCGCGCCAAGGCGAGGGCAAGGTCATTGCGCGTGGTGCAGTGTGATGTTTTGAGGATATAGGGGCGCACCGCCGTGCCATCCCCCGCATCATCAGGCATGGTCAAACGTGGATCGTCCGCCAACCAACGAGCGACTTCGTCCGCCCCCCAACGCTTGCTAGGATTGCGCAACAACAGCCCGCGACATAGCATTCGCAGCGCGTCATCCATGACACCTTGCACTTCCACCGACTTGGTCGCCAGTTGATGCAAGGCAACTTGTTCACTCAAGCCCTCGTAAGGATGTCGCCCCGTTAGGGTTTCTAGCAAAATCATGCCCAACGCCCACCAGTCGGATTTTTCATCCAGCACCCCCGTCAATACTTCAGGCGAAGCGTAATGTGCCGTGCGCGCCCCCCCTGTGAAGTATTGGGTTGCCATCTTGAGCGACGACGTACCAAAGTCGGTCAGGGCAATTTCCAGCGGGGCAAGTTGGCGGATCAGGATGTTTTCAGGCTTTAAATCGCGGTGCAAAATTTGTTTGCCATGCAAAGCAACCAGCATGGCGGAGAGTTGCTCGATCAACCGCCGCACCGTGTCGTTCGATTGTGGCCAATTGCCCAATAACTTGCGCAGATTGCCCGCCGCGCAATACTCCATCACCTCATAGCCCGTATTGTCCACCACCCCATGCTGGAAAAATTGCACCCGATACGGGCTATCAGGTAACCGATCCAACACATCCCAGTCAGGTGCGATACCTTTGCGATACAACTTAATCACCCGTTGTTCATGCTGTGGCGTTTCCGCTAAGACTAAATCTGCCTGCCCCCCAGCGGTCGGTAATGCTTCCAGCACCCGAAACTGAGCGCGCAAAGTGGGCGGCAAAATAGATTGTTGCTCCGCCAGTGGGTCGGCTGGCGCACTGGGTGCCACCATTTCGCGATTGCAATACACGCAACGGGTAGCACCGATAGGATTGGCTTGTGCGCAATCTTCGTGTGGACATAATACAAATTGTTGAACAGCAGAGGGCAGGGGAACGGGTGCGGTGACCGCGTCAAACGGAGTTGGCTGAACGCCTATATGGGTAAAATCTATATCGGCTAACAACGTCCCACAGAGGCAAAACGTCTCATCGGGTGGGTTATGCGTACCACACAGCGGGCAAACTCTAACGAGGTTGGGCATAGATAATTCCACCTAATGATTCAAGACTTGCACGATAACCCTATCAGTCAAAATTGCTTGTCCTTAAGGTGCATTGGGACGTGACAAGAAGGTGTTATGTACAAGCAATTGGGTATTGAGTTGTTAGTCTCTAGTCGTTAGCTTTTAGTTTGTGGAGTGAAAATTTTTTCTTATCTATTTGAATGTATTGTGAAAAACATAGTATCAGACAGATTCCCACCATTAAACTAACGACTAGCAGCTTAAAATACCCGAAAATTTATGTACTGGTATTGATTAAGTTGTTAATAGGCTCGCCATATACCCATCACACCCACGCCGATCCAAAACACATTCAGTAGCGTATAAGCACGGTCCTTTTTGAGTAAGGCGCACCAAGAAAGCATCACGGCATCTATGGTGTTGAAGACCCATACAAACAAAAATGGACTGTCAGGACCAAACCAGCTGACTAAGGAAAAGCTGAATATCCGCATCAACACACCGATCATCTCAATGGTTGAAAGGTGTTTTAGCACCTGTGTATTTAATGTGCTAATCATGCGTCTAAGTCATCATGGCGGAAAATAAGCCTATGGAAAAGCCTAATCGCTTGCCTGCCAAACAAACCGCTTAGCGATCAACACGGCATTGCTGCCACCGAAAGCGAAGGAGTTGGACATCACGGCGTTTAACGGCACGTTGTAGCGTCCTTCATTCGGCACATAGTCCAGATCACATTCAGGATCAGGATGATGCAGATTGGTGGTGGGGGGGATGGCGTTGTTTTCTAAGGCTAAAATTGCCGCCATAAACTCCACCGCACCTGTCGCACCCATCAAATGACCGTGCATGGATTTGGTTGAACTCACGGGGATATTCGCCGCATGTTCACCAAAAACTTGCTTGATCGCCATGGTTTCCTGAATATCGCCCGCCAGTGTTGCCGTGCCATGGGCATTGATGTAGCCAATGTCTTGCAATGCCAAGCCTGATTCTTGCAGGGCTTTGCGCATGGTGCGGCTTTGTCCAACGGCATCGGGCTTAGTGATGTGACTAGAATCCGATGAGCAATCGTAGCCCACCAGTTCAGCGTAGATTTTTGCACCACGCTTCACGGCACGTTCGGCATCTTCCAATACCAATACCGCCGCCCCTTCACCCAGCACCAAGCCACTGCGATTTTTTGAGAAGGGTTTGCAGGAGGCACTTGCATCTTCAGTATCTTCCAAGGCAAGGGTGCGCAAGGCTTCCCACGCTTTCATCGCACCTAGCGTTAACAAGGCTTCTGAACCGCCCGCCAACATCACGTCACAATAGCCGTGTTTAATTTGGCGATAGGCCTCCCCGATGGCAATGGCGGAGGAAGAACATGCCGTCGCATAGGTGACGTTAGGCCCGCGTAAGCGGTATTTGATTGAGATTTGCGAGGCAGCAGCATTGTTCATATTGAGCAACACGGACAGCGGTTTGATGCGTGGATTTTCTTTGAGGAACATTTCCACATAGCCGTCTTCCAAGGTGCAAGCCCCGCCCATGCACGACCCCATGAAAATACCTGCGCGATCTTGTTCGGCTTCGCTGTTTAATTCCAATTGCGCATCTTGTACAGCTTGTTGCGCCGCCACCAAAGCAAATTGACTAAAACGTTCAATACCAGACAGCTGGATTTTAGTGAAATAGTCGGTGGGGGTAAAATTTTCAACGGGTGCCCCAATGCGGATGGAAAGCTTGTCAATAAACGGTGTATTCAAGCGTTTAATGCCAGAATGCCCTGCCATCAGGTTATTAAAAAACTCATCTGGGGTTTTGCCAACAGGCGAGATAACCCCTAATCCCGTGATAACGACGCGCCGAGTCATCATTTAACTAGGCTGCGGCGGGATGTTGTTCAGCGATGAGCTGGTCGACGATGTTGGCAACATCTTGTATGGTTTTAAGCTCGACCCGTTCGTCGGAAAGCTTAATTTTTAATTCATCTTCAAGATTGAACATGAATTCAATAACAGATAAAGAGTCCAGTCCCAAGCCCTCAAGTTGCGCTTCTGGGTTAAGGTCTTCTAGTTTAAGGTCGAACTGCTTGACCATCATGTCTTGTATTTTTTTTAAGGAGCTCATAACGTACTTCATTCCGAATTGTTGGCGGCGCGGATTATAGCAGAAGTTAGGCGGGGTTTATGTCTCGTTGACGTGCGCTATTGAAGAAACGGATGGTGTCTGCGGCTACTTTTTCACGTTCATTATCAATTGTCAGCATATGGTAAGAGTTGTGCAACAAAACAGTTTCGACGACTTTTGCACCAATATGTTTCGCCACAAACGCAGCACTGCGCGGGGTGGAAACGTCATCTTCAACGGCGTGCATAATCAACGTGGGGTTGGTCACCTGAGCGAGCGATTTCTTTACCGCTTTAATCAACAGTTCAGCTTCATGTATCGCAGGTAAACATAAGTCTGACACCGCCGCGACCGAGGATTCCTTGTGATTCATTTCTCGAATCACCCATTTGCGCAAGGGTTCATTCTTGATGCCGAAGGGCGCGCGCCCTGGATATTTGTAGAAATAACGAAATGGCGTGTAATAGCTAATGGGTAGGACGAAGCGATACCACGGGATGCTCCAGCCATCGTAATACAAGGTGGTTCCCAGTAAAGACAAGGCGGCAATTTCCCCACCCAATTCCGCCGCGACGCTCAGTGCCAGCACCGCACCGATACATAAACCACTCAAAGACACGGTGTCATGCGTCTGTTTAAGACGCAGTACTTCTTGTCGCACTTGTTCGTGCCAGTGTTGCCAAGGTGTCACCGAACGAGCCGTGTCACCTTCCCGATAGCCATAACCGAGGAAATGTGGCACGGATACGGTATAGCCCGCCTGATTTAATCGTTTTGCAAGGGGTTGCATTTCGGTTGGACTGCCTTGCAATCCATGAATCAGCAACACCGCATGTTGACCACCACTTAGGGATTCAGAACCCATATAAATACCATTTATAATGCTTCCATATTGAAAAAACAGAGGTGCTATTTATGAAGACAACAACTTTGGTGCGGAATGGGGTGACTGCGGAAATGGTGGGCTTGATT
>JBASWK010000044.1:0-10296 GCA_049276435.1 Gallionella sp.
GTCCCACTTGTCCCTATTGTCCCAAGACGTTTTTTGATAAGGTTAATGCCATTAACCAAATTTCGAGGCTAAATGCTTTTTTGGGGTTTGTGAAAATTTTTAACGGTCAAATTTATCAGGTTTTATCGTTTAGTGCGACTAACTCAATTAGTTGACATGGATAGCAAAAATATGATAGGACTATGGTAAATAATTTTCAGGTGGGATAAGTGCCAACTGCGAGAAACGGACAGATTCTTCCGATGGATAATCAGCCTATCCAGGCTACTTTCTTTGGTGAAGGCAGGTGGCTAACTTCGTTCGTTACTCCATCCACTTTGGAGGTTAAAAACTTATATCAGGGCCTTACCAGGGGAATAGCAAACCCTAAGAATAGAATTGTCGCCCTTCATCAGTATGTCGGTAATCAGATAAAGTATAAACCTTTCGTATCAGCTACTCTTAATGTCGAAGGTAAGGTTTCTCATAATAAAGATGTCTGGCTGGATCCTTCAATGACGATTAAGGTCGGGGTTGGGAATTGTGCCAATAAAGCTTTCCTCCTTGCCTCATTACTGAGGAGTGAATATTCGGCCAATGAAGTTTATGCGGTTCTTGGCAATCTCATAGATGCGAAAGGCAAAGGTGGTCATGCCTGGGTACAGTTAGCTTATCAGGACCGGGTTTATGTTATCGAAAGTACCCGTGGTGACGTACCAACATTCATACCTATCGGAGAGGTAGGCAGGTATGAATCCGTGCATTACTTTAATGATATTCAGGCTTACCATATCAAAGACAGGGTGATAATGGAGCCGTATTCGGCATCTTATTCTCCCTGGTTGAAAGAATATCTTGATTGGGCATATATCAAAGGAAATAAGTAATGGTTGTTAATATAAAAAAAGGCGATACTCTCGGTGAAGTGGTTGAAAAAATCAACCATGAAATAGATAACCGTAGAAGTTATGGGCGACGGGAAGAAGAGCTTCCTTCTATTAAACAAGTAAGCGGTTTATATTGGAGTAATAATGCTCGAAATTGGTTAGTTGGGATGCCACCGACTTACACATGGGAATGTCCCGATGAAAAGATTCCTAAAAAGAAGTATGCTGAGGGTGAAAAAGTGAAGCAGTCCCCAGTCAGAGATATTCCTATGGCTGGAATCAAGGGTTGTAGAAGGAAAACTTCAAGAGTTCAGAATTTGGATGCCAATGAAATAATTGTTGTTGGCGTGAAGAGGGAAGTCTTAGATTCAATAACTCCATTTCTTGAGGTGCTTCCTCTCTATGGCGGTTCATTTGAATCTAGAGCAAGAGGAGAATTTTCTATCAAAGGGATTGAGATGCCTCCTGGTATAGCTTCGGCTCTTAATCAAGATATTGATGAATTAACCCCTGATAAATTAAAAACTATCTTGGGTGAGGATTTCTTTAACGAGTAGGAGGGAAATATGTCAGATTGTATTACCGAAGGATATGTTACTGTTATCAATTTGATGCTTGATAACAAGCTGTATGATTCTTTGAAAAATTTGTTACCGGTTATGGCCCGCTGTGGGAAAGCTGGTGGGAAAGTTACCGTTCAGGAAGTGGCCGATGAAGTTAAAGTAAAAACCAGAGCAGAGACATGGCCTGCTGCTATTTATTATGACAAGGATGGTACCCAGATTGAAGGTTCGGTGTCCGGACTTTATAAGGAAGTTTTTGGAATTCCGGTTACCGAAGAGTTGATTTGCCGTATTTCCGATGGTATCGAGAAAAAAGATTGCCGAGCAAAATCCTCCATTGAAAATTGGTTGTCCCGGGGTGTTGTGGTCCGTGGTAATGGAGATTCGACCCCAAATATTGATCCCAATATTTCGGCATCTGCCCAGGAGAGGGTATGGGCTGATTGGAAGACTAAGATTAAGGATGAGGGTAAAAAGATTCATCTCTATCATCCGGATTCGCCCATGATTAAACAGGCAACGGATATTATAAAGAAAACGGCGAAGAAGAAGAAGGGGGGTTAATCTGATGTTACTATTAACAGGGATTGGAGCCGGACTCGGTTATTTGCAGGGTAAGGATGTCAAGACTGCCCTCATTGGAGCTACTACCGGTATGATAGTAGATTGGTTACTCAAAAAGAATCCGATAACACGGCGGGTCAGTGGTGGGGGTCTGGACAGAATCAAGTATTAAATCATGCTAAAAGGAGAAAGAAATGACAGGTAAGAAACGAGTAGTTAAAAAGGATAAAGAGATTGAACAGGAAGAATCGACCGAAATTGAACATGAAATTATCGAGCCGATAATCGAGCCTGAAGTCGAACCGGCGCCAATAATCGAGCCTGAAAAACCGCAGGGTCCGGTCCTGGGCGATTTACAAATCGGCAGGATTTTCAGATTAAACGGGAAGATGTACAAGAAAATTAACCATGGAGCTCAAAGCCGGGTTCAGGATGTCACCGCATCAGATTCTGATACTTTTCTGATGGATTCTTCGACACCGGTTTTACCCTGGACTGCTGGGCATGAAGTTGAAGGTGAAATGTAATGGAGCTTGTAGCCAAGGGGACAGCTTTCAATGATTTACTCAACATGAGGAATTTTGATCAGCTTATTCCTGAAGGAAGTCGTGGGATCCTTGAGCTTAATACCATTAAACCAGCTCCGAAGTGGATAATTAGCACATTGGACAGTGCAGTAAGAAAGTATCCAAATGCCTATGTTAAAGCGGTAGGAAATAAAATCCAGATACATTTCAAGAAGGAATTTCCATGGTTGCCGATTATCGTCGGTGTTATTATTCCTCTGCTTATTGTTCTTGCGATAGTGATAGTGGCATGGAAGCTTTATAAGCAGAGTCCGATGGTTGCTAGTATGGCATTGATTCTTGGAATAGGATTAGCTGGTCTAGCTACGATAGGTTTAATAAGGAGGACTTATGGGTCGTGAAGAAAGCGAACGCGCAGGTGTTTCAATAAGTCAGAAACCATCTTACCGTGGTGGCGGTCTCGGCTTCGGTAATGGCTTTGGAAATCCGAATAGGTTCAGGATTTCGGCTTTTGTTCCTGGAGAAGGAAGCCGCATCAATCGAATATACATAAAAGCGGCAGGTGTTGAAGTAACAGAGCTGGCTCCCGGGCAGGAGTTCAAAGTTTATGTTGACTTCAATGCTTATAATGGCGCCGGAGGTCTCGCTGCTCACTGGTCAGCTACAGTAACTGTGGTGGACCTTGAATCAGGACAGATTCGAAACTGGAATAGAGCCGGTGGTCAGACATCGGTTTTCAATCCCGATGGTTCAATTCAGAAGGTTTTCGCTCTTGATAAGATGGGTTCAAATGTCATGCCGGATCATGATGTATCTTTGAGGGTTAAAGTCTGGGGTCATGACGCGGGTATACCTACACCGGAAACTCCGGCTTACGAACTCTGGTAAGGAGAGAATCATGGGACGAATAAGTTTAGAGGCATGGGAATATCAGCAGGCTTTGGCTGCTGCTGCTATGGCGAAAGCAGCTGCCGCTGAGAAAGCTGCCGCTGAGAAAGCTGCTGCCGAGAAAGCTTTTGCGGGTTCAAATGCGTCAGGAAGTGCCGGTACCAAGACCACGACTACGACTACAACAGCGGCTCCGGTAACTGAGTATATTCTTGACATGAGTATTTCACCAGTGCCCGATGCTTGTTCTGTATTGGTTCAACCGTATGGGACCTACGTTTCTCCTGGTCGGTTAAAGTATCGTGCAGGAACACAAGTAACACTTAAGGCAGGTGGCTACGCGGCCGATTTGGATGGTCTTTTTTATACTTTCGATAAATGGGTGGGAGCAACTGGCGGTAATCCTACAGTTATCACCATGGATTCTAATAAGTCGATAACGGTGGTTTGTAAATCATTGAGGTCTGATGATCGTCAGAAATTCCTGGTGGCGACATCAGTTTCACCAGTGAATAGTGGTACGGTTACTCCATCGAAAGAATATGAGCAGGGATCTGGAGTTTCTATTATTGCTCAACCAATGGCCGGATATGGTTTTTCAAAATGGCAGGGAGATATTCAGGGAGCTCAGTATCCAACAAAAGGGACCCTTCATATTCCAAGTCTTAATGAGGCAAGGAATATTGTTGCTGTTTTCAGTTATATCGGTATGGATGTACCGGCTGAACCAGGTACGCCTGGAGTAAGTTTTTACCATATCACACTTGATGTCAAGGGTAACGGTTCTATTAAGATTAGTCCTCAGAAGGATATCTATGCTGTCGATGAACTGATTAACATTGAAGCTGTTCCGCAGAGTGGTTACCAGTTCAAAGGTTGGAGTGGCGATTATAATGGGAATGAGTTAAGTATCAATGTTAAGATGCCGGCGAGAAATCTTTCTTTTACGGCCACATTCGAAACGGTAACTACAACGAATGTAAATGAATTTGTAGTTTTAGCTACTGAAATAATCAGCGTTCCTCTTATTGAAGGATCATCCGGAGTTGGTAACGATGCTTTTGTTCCTTTGGCTGTTGCGACATTAACGATACCTGTTGTCAGTGGTGGCGGGTTTGTCGAGTTAGCCGTGGCAAGTATGGCATTGAAAATGAAATTAGCTTCAACTGATTATCCTGAAGATTATCCCGATATCCCTGAAGAAGGGAATTTAACAGAAAAAATAAAGGACAATCTTCCATTGATTTTGGGAGTTGGTGGAGCAGCTACGCTTGGAGCCCTTCTTTTAACTAATCGCTCGAAAGAAAAAACAACGGACAAGATTCCGTAAGATTTCAAAGTTTATTAGGGTGGGAAAGCTTGACATCGACATAAATAATATGTTATCTATTTAGTAATTCAATTTGCGATACTATGTGTCGCTATGGATTAACTTTCTGGGGGATAGAGACGAAGATGGTCCCTTGGTCGACCAGAAAGAACAAAACCCTTATGGGGAGGAGAAAAAAGTGAAAGTTACGAATATTGTTGAAGATTTCGGAGCTCCTCTTGCGGTAGTCGCGGTTGACCTCGGTTCCGAGACTATGGCACCCCAGTGGAATGAATGGTTAAGCTACGGTATCGTAGCACTCGGTTATCTTTCTGACCTGGTAGGTATCGGCCCCAAAAATAACCAGTTCGTGAAGAACATGGCTATTGCGGCAACCCCGTGGGCGGCCAAGAATATTTATTCAAGGGTCAAAGGGATGACTGGAGTTTCTGGTCGAGCATCTCGCTGGCCTGCTGCTCTTGTTGAGCAGCCGTTCGGTGGAGCACGTCTGGTATAACCAAGTAAACTCTGAAAGGGAGGTATTAACTACCTATGAGTTACGCAATTCCTACTAATGAATTAACCCTCAGCGAGATTACACGGTATAAAACAGATGCTCTGAATGCCGGTATCGCCAGAGCCAAATCAAAAGGTATCGCAGCCGTCGACGAAGAACTCGTCTGGCGTGAAGCTCTGCCCGCCTTTGATATGGGCGCCCTGGTGCTGGCCGGTTCAGGCTGGGCTCTGAACTACTATGTAACTCCTGCCGCAGCCGGTGCGGGCGCCTGGGCTTCGGCCTTCGGCCTTGCAGCCGCGCTGGATCCCATCCTGCCTGTTGGCCGGATTGCCGTTTTCTATAAAGTCTATAATCCGACGCCTGGAGCACAGGCAACCGCAGTTCGTTTCCTGCTCGCGCAGGCAACAACCAAAGCTGTCTTCTTCACGCAAAGTATTCTGGACTCGAAAGATGAACCGGAAGCATGGTTCAGTCAGCCGGTGGTATACGATCCGCAGGATACAGTCAATATCGATTTCTATGCCAGGGCAGCTACGGCTGGTGTTGGTGAAGAACTCGGGTTCGGCTGTTTCATCATCGAACGGGTCGGCGCCGTGGTCAGCTAAGAAGTTCGGGAGGGAGGCAACTCCCTCCTTAGCTTATCCTAGGCAAGTATCCCGAAAGGGAGAAAGGAGAAAAAGCTAATGGGATTAAAAGGTGAGGTCGGAAAACTTTTCAACGAACGTGAAGTCTCTATCAGCAGAACTTCGCAGACCTACACAGTTGCCGTTGCTACCTACGCACTTTTTTACGCATACGGGCCGATTTACATCACTACACTCGGCGGATGGGTAAAAGCTGCCGCGGTCGGTGCAACAGAGGTTCTTCTTTCCGCCAATGGCGTCAATCTTGACGCTGCCGCGGTCGCCGTTAATGGTGCTGTCGGTACCGTAGTCTTATCATCCCTGAATGTTGCCGGTACCCTGATTAACGCGGCCGGTATTCCTGAGACAGTGGCTACACAGTCACGGTTCCTCATGGGTACTCAGCCCGCTACATTCGGTACTGTCCAGGCGGTATTCTCGGTTGGTACGAGCTGGACCGGCGAATGGTTCATGCGGTATATTCCGCTGACCCCGTCAAGCCGTGTTATTGCTGCATAGGCAATTTCTGGCATAATTTTCTGGGAGAAGGCAGTTTCAAAACCTTCTCCCAGTTAATTAACCCAGAAGCGAGTTCGAAAAGGAGATAGAAATGACAACTAAGCTTCATACTTATCGGGAAGGTCCTATCGAACAGATAGTGATGCCTGGAGAAAATGTTGGTATTTGGGTCAACAAGGTTTACGAGTTCTACAAAGTCGATTATGTAGAGCCGATCACGTACAGTGACCCGGTGACCATCAACCTTGGTGCTTTAGCGGCGGGAGCACAGTCCAATGTTACGCAGTTGACCGCTCTTCAGATGCCGGATTCGGAATTCGCGCAGTTGAGAATGCGAGTTCTCGATGATGTAAACTTGATTGTTTATCAGGGCAGAGCTGATCAGCGACACAAACTTCAGAATGTAGTATCCACGGTAAACCGGTTCACTCATCTCAATGACCCCTGCGGTCACCAGACTGAGTGCTTCGAATTCGAGGATAATTACATATTCCTGCAGGCTGATAATCAGACCGGTTACGCACTTACCCAGGCCAGGGTCGTGTTCTGGGGTTTCCGTTATGTACTGGAATTCCAACCGCAGTACAATTTCAGAGGCGGGAATCTTCCGGAAATCTGGACACGAGTACCGGCGACGGCCCATTTATAAAGGAAGGAGACAGATAAATGCGTGGTATAAGAAAATCATCTCAGATAATTACCGTAGCAGCGGCTACAACTCCTGAAACTCTGTATATTCAGAGTACCGGTGGCACAATTGCCAGAACTGTAATCCTTCGAAAGGTCATGTGTTTCAGTCCTCTGGCGGTGGGTAATGTTTACGTTGACATTGGTACCGGGCTTGCGGCCGCGTTCGTCAATATCATCCCGACAATTTTCGTTGTCAGCGGGTTCCATGAGAATCTCATGGAGTGGGAAATTCCGGAAGTTGAAGTTAACGGGGACCTGACAGTTCAGGCTGATGTCCTGGGTGTCATGGTTCAGGTTGAAGTTGAAGAGGTCGGTAGCTAACGTTGGAGCGCTCATCGGATTTTAAGTCCGAACGGGGGTAATTGATGGGTGACAATAAAACGGCACAGGCCGTATTGGCGGGAGCCGCGGGGATAGGGATAGGTTCCCTGCTTAATAGTCGCAGAGCGAAAGCAAGTGAGAGTTCTGGATCTCCCATGGTGGTTGAAGGAGAAACCGTGAATCTTAATCCCCTTATTTCTGCTATTAACGACCTTATTATTACTCTGAGGTCTGAAGCACGGGTTCCGGTTTCCAGCTCAACTGGTTCAACTGTGATACAAAGCGAAGATTCCTTCAGGAATTATGATGGATTTACAACCGGTCAGCTTGTATGTACCATGGCTGGCCGGGGATTCAAGTTGCCTCCAATACCTATTCCGAAGAATAAACAGCTTGTAATCAAGGGTCTTCCCGGGAATGCTGGCTGGGTTTATATCGGAGTTCAGCAGGCACAGGCTCAGAGTACCACAGTATCTTATCCGCTGTTAGCCAATGAAGGTATTGGCTTATCCATAACCAATGCAAAATTGGTCTGGGTATCTGCCCAGATAGTTAATGATGGAGTGGCATTCATCGTGGAGCAGGCATAATGGCAACAGCATTTAGCGTTCCGGCTTCATTGAGAGTGAGACGTTCTTCCCAGAGTGCTGATTACATTCAGACAGCAGCCTGGCAGACGGTTTATAGTAATGCCATGTCTTATGCATGGATGTTCGCATCTGGAGAAATTGACCTGAGCAATATGGTTGATGGGGACCAGATTGAAATTAGAGTCAGTAAGCGTAATGTCGAAAATGGCGCGTATATCATGAAGGATAGTCTCCTTTATGAAGATGCCCAGCCCACGGGACAAAAGAAAATTACCATCGGCCCGATAATGGATACTTATGGTGTTCTTATCGAGATGAGACAGCCAGCGATCGCGGTGGCTTTGATTACCTGCTACTGTGAATTCTTTGACGCGATAAGGTAGCAGAGACGGAAGATGGGAAATAAATAAGTTATTTCTAACACCGATATAAAGCCGGTTTCCATCTTCGGAACCGGCTTTTTTTGTTGGAGGAAAATATGGCATTCGCAATAGGTCAGATATTAACGGTGGCTGATATTGTCGCAGCGGGTGGGCCTGATTACAAAGAGGGCGAATCAAAAGAACAATATTACGAGAGAGTTCGAAAGTGGGCTATCAGTCAGAAGATAGTTATTTCGTGGCTGAGTGGCTATCCTCACTTTTACGGTTACGTTTCCTGGAAAAAAGGTGACCAGATGTACCCGAATGAAGTTGAAGCGATGGGGGGACCCACACCTTTCTCCGGAGAAAGTTTCCCAGCTTATTTTCAGAGATTACAGCTCTGGGCAGATAATATCGGTATCAAGGTAAAGCTGGTGAATGGAAGTTCATTACCGGTTTATGATGGCCAGAAATTCAATATCATGGGTATCACGATACCGTTGTTATTAACCGGTCTTGGAATATTCTTGATAAAGAGAAAGAAGTAAATGGCTACAGCGATATTTAATGGTTACCTAGATAATGATGGGGGAGATCCGGCTGGATGCAGTTGCCATTTTGATTATGGTTATACCCCTTCATTTGGTAATTCTACGATTGTGCAAAATGGGCTTCGTACGGGAGCCACTTTTTCAGCAGTCGTTACGATACCTTATGGTGGTGTTCGTATTTATTACCGTGCTGTAGCGGTAAATACAGCCGGTACAACCTACGGCGGTACGCTGGTTTTGACTTCTCCTTTGGGGTTATCTGGTGGTGGTGGAATTCCTGGAGTACCTTCGACCAGGCCGGCGATTGTGACGTTGCAGGTTACGGGCATTGGTGAGACAACCGTTACCATGAATGGATTGATACTTGATGATAATGGTTCTCCGTGTATGACCAGGTTCGAATATGGTGGTACCACCGAGTATGGGAATGAGACACGCTGGGTAGCCGGTGGTGTTACCGGTGCTACGATTTCCGAAGAGGTAAGTTTGCTTTCCCCTGGAAGCGCTTTTCATTATCGATTTGTTGCGAGAAATCGATATGGTATATCGTACGGATCTGATATGAGTTTTTCTACTAGGAGTGGAGTAGGTCCCGCCTCGGGTGTGGCCGGTGACTTACTGCCCTTAATTTTGTCGGAGGTATAGAGATGATTTCTACACTGACTCGGCTTGTTGGCCGGATAATGAGTAAGAGCAATACCAGCACTTTCAACAGGGCTACTGACAGTCTTGAGGCTATCAGGGATTTCTTGTCAATGAATTCGGGGTTGGTTTTTTATGGAGTGGTGACAGATGTCCCGGGAGCTAATCAGTTCACTTTAACTGAGCTTATCGGACAGGGAGCAGGTAAGTTTGTTGATGCTAACCCATGGTTAGCATACGTTTTTCGGGATGCTGGCGGGCTTGGTGCAGCTCCCCAGGGTGAGATACGGACTATTACTGCTTATGCGACCCTGACGGGTGATTTTACCACGGATGCTTTCTCCGCAGCGGTTGCTGTTGGTGATGAAATTCTCATTATCCATCCTTCGATAGCCAGTAGTGTTACCGGCTTTGATGCTGTTTACTTTGATGAAGTTCTTGGTTCTGCTGGTACGGCATGGCCCGTAGGAACGCCTGAGACGCCCGTAAACAACCTTGCAAATGCTTTGACTATACTTACTAACAGAAACCTTGGCAAGTTGGTTCTGGCAGGTGGTGGGGCTCATACAATAACCCTGACGGATGGTTTCGAGTATCCAGTGTTAGGTAATACGGGTTACACAGTAATCATTGATGCAGCGGCAACGGTGAAAGTAAACAGTGACTTTGAATGTTTCAAGATTCAAAAATCCTCGGGGACTTTTACGATTGTTGGTAAATTACTGACAACGGAGATAACGCAAACTGGTATAGGTTCCATTATT
>JBASWK010000045.1:0-23443 GCA_049276435.1 Gallionella sp.
ATCGGCAAACTCCCTCCCCTTCAAGGGGAGGGTTGGGGTGGGGATGGGGGTGTGTGCAGAGAACGAACCCATCCCCATCCTAGCCTTCCCCTTGAAGGGGAAGGAACGGTAGTTCAGCCCGCTTTTACAGGATGGTGAAAAAATGTTAATCCGTGCCGTATCAGGGGTTTTGAGCTTAAGTAAGTGCCATTCACGTCAGCCCCCTTGATTTTTTGTGGCGGGTCACCTTAGACAACGCCTTAAAATCCAACCTACCAGCCCATTCCCTGTTTATTCTGGAGGTTTTCCATGTTGCAACCCATGACCGAAGCACAATTCAACGCACTTGCCGCGCAAGGCTATAACCGCATTCCGCTGGTGTGTGAAACTTTTGCTGACCTAGACACCCCTTTATCGCTCTACCTCAAACTCGCCAATCGTCCGTTTTCCTATTTGTTGGAATCGGTGCAAGGCGGCGAACGTTTTGGGCGATATTCTTTTATTGGCTTGCCTGCGGATACGCATATCAGCGTGCGCGGCAAGCAAGTCACTTTGACCGAAGGCACACAACAAACTGTGTGCGAAGTCGAAAATCCACTGGATTTTATCCACGATTATCAATCGCGTTTTCACGTCGCGCAGTTGGACAATCTGCCGCGCTTTGTCGGCGGGCTGGCGGGCTATTTTGGCTACGACACCATACGTTACATCGAACCGCGTTTAGCCAACACGCAGAAAATCGACACCATCGGCACGCCCGATATTTTGCTGATGCTGACTGAGCAATTGGCGGTGATTGACAATTTGAGCGGCAAACTCAGCTTTATCGTATATGCCAATCCTGCCGAAGATGACGCTTACGCCTTGGCACGTTCGCGTTTGCGCGAATTGGTGGGGATGATGCGCCTGCCTGTGGAAATTCCTTACGCACCCGCTGTGCCGCATGTGGCAGCGACCTCGGAATTTGGCGAAGCCGCGTTCAAAGCCGCCGTGGAAAAAGCCAAGCAATATATTTTTGATGGCGACATTATGCAGGTGGTACTGGCGCAGCGCATGAGTTCGCCTTTCCCCGCCCCACCGTTGTCGCTTTACCGCGCCTTGCGCAGCGTCAATCCTTCGCCGTATATGTTTTATTACCACATGGGCGATCACCATGTGGTCGGCGCGTCGCCTGAAATTTTGGTGCGACTGGAAAACAACGCCGTCACGGTTCGCCCCATCGCAGGCACACGCCCACGCGGCAAAACCCCATCGCAAGATGCCGCACTTGCCGTGGAATTATTGGCGGATCCCAAAGAATTGGCAGAACATTTGATGCTGATTGATTTGGGGCGCAACGACATCGGGCGCGTGGCACAAAACGGCACGGTCAAACTCACCGAAAAAATGATTATCGAACGCTATTCCCACGTCATGCACATCGTGTCCAACGTCGAAGCGCGCTTGAAATCAGGACTCAGTGCCATGGACGTACTCAAAGCCACCTTCCCCGCAGGCACGGTCAGCGGCGCGGCAAAAGTGCGTGCCATGGAAATTATCGACGAACTCGAACCCAGCAAACGCGGCATCTACGCGGGCGCAGTGGGTTATTTGGGTTTCAACGGCGACATGGACTTAGCCATCGCCCTGCGCACCGCCGTGGTCAAAGACCAGATGCTCTACGCCCAAGCGGGTGCAGGCATCGTCGCCGATTCCAACCCCGACAGCGAATGGACCGAAACCCTGAACAAAGCACGGGCGGTGTTGTATGCGGCGGAAATGGTGTTGGAGGGGTTGGATCAGCAAGGGCATCGGTAATTTTGGTTTCAATGGCGGTCATGGTTAAGCTCGCAACCTGTCAGCAAGTAGCTTGGGTTGAGGTACGAAGCCCAACGTTTACCACGTGAATTTGTTGGGCTTCGCTAACGCTCAACCCAACCTACGCGCTGAGTTAGCAGGAGAGGGTGACCTGTTACATTTTCAGGATCTATCTAAATCAAAGGGTTAGGACATAAAATGACACGTTATACAGAACACCCATTTTTTTATACAGAACGAGTTCTGTATATTTCACGTTAGTGCTCATTGGAGTTGGCTCATGCGTACCAATGCTACGATCATTTATTTCATACTATTGATGCCAGCCTTAGCCCGTGGCGATGGATTCGATCGGTTCGGTCGCCAAGATGACCTTAAAATGACAGTCATTGCGGACGTAGGTGAGGCAGAGATAATAAGCGCGCCATTCGGAAAGCTCGGCGCAAGCGACATGATCAAAATTAACGGAAGATGCTTTGAGCCCGTTGGCCCTATTGGGTCATGGGGGTATAGCCGAAAAGCCGCTTTCGTTGTAGTTGATCAAGCCAAAAGTGTAAAAATCGCCACCCTTGAAAACGGCAGGAGTTCAGTAAAAGTTGATGTTATTTCCGTTATTCAGGTTGACTGTTCTTCAAATGAGTCAGGAGATTTACCGAGTGATCCAGAAAAACTACTTGAGGCTCTGAGAAAAAGACAAGAAGCTCTTCAAAAGGAGCTTGAGCGGCTCAAAGGCAAGAAGTGAGAGATCGTGAGACTTGTTACATGTGCGACCAGGAGGCTATAACGGTAGAACATGCGCCACCGAAATGCATATTCCCAGAAATCAAAGACACCCCCGATGAAAGAGACTATCGCAAGAACCTAATCACCGTACCGTCATGCAACGAACACAACACAGCGAAGTCTCACGATGACGAGTATCTCCTTTTCATCCTTGCCGCATCCATAACGTCTAGCAACATTGGCCTGACGCAGTTCCTAACAAAAGTTAAGCGCTCTGCTGAACGAAAACCTGCACTCGCATCAAAAATGGCGAGCAACTCGACACCCGTTCAAATTTTTCACGAGGACAAGAAACAATGGGAAGATGCAGCTGGTATTGTTGTTGAAGGTGCCCGCATTGACGCAACACTTGGCAAGTGCGCTCGCGCCTTATATTTCTACGAAACCAGTAGAAAATTTTTTGGTACCGTCAGGGTCATTACGCCGTTCACAATGTATAGCGACCCCAGTTTCAATAACTCCATTGCTTCTGCTGTCGCGACCGCTGACAGTTTCTTTTCTTCATATCCGCTTCGCGGCGAAAACCACGATGTCTTCTGGTACAAATTTGAAGAAGGAGAAGTCACCGCAACGATGTTGCTATGCTTTTATGGCTCAACAAAGATTCTTGTACGGTTTGATAAGCGCTAACCCAGCAGCTCGTAGGTTGGGTTGAGGTACGAAGCCCAACATTTACCGCGTGAATTTGTTGGGCGCAGCTTGCGCTCAACCCAATCTACGAATAAATTCTTACCCACGGTCAGCCAAGTAGGGTCGCCATGCGCACCATTTATGCTGTGTATCCTATGCCGCCATAGGTCGGGTTTTAACCTAACTTTTGACGTGAATGTTGGGATAAATTCCGACCTGCGCGATGATTTTTACGTTAAATCGCGCAATTTCTACGCGCCCACGACAAGAAGCCCCTCGATTTTTTGAGTTGAGCATTGCTGACTTATCCTCATCTTGCTAACTAAAAGCTGGCGACTCGCGACGCATAACTCAATACCCGACTATTGGCACACAACTGCTTATATAAAATTTGCCCGACTCAAGTGCAATCGTCTCGCTAAAGTGGTGCCTATATCATTGGGTATGCTGCATTCGACTTTCCTTATATATGTCTAAGTATACTGATTCAAATTGACCCGATGGGCGTTAGCAGGTAGGATTGCGTACCTTTTAACACTGAGCGGATTGATTACCATGCGTCGTAAATTAGTGGCTGGGAACTGGAAAATGCACGGTGGTTTGGCGCAGAATGCCGAGCTTTTAAATGCGGTGTGCAGTGGGATGGATTTGATCGACGGTATGGATTGTGCGGTGTGTGTTCCCTTTCCGTACTTGGCGCAGGCGCAGCAGGCTCTGGCTGGTAGTCGCGTGAAGCTGGGTGCACAGGACGTGCATCAGTTGGATAAAGGGGCTTATACAGGCGAAGTGTCCGCGTCGATGTTGCGGGATTTTGGTTGTCAGTATGTGATAGTGGGGCATTCAGAACGCCGCGCTTATTACGGCGAGAGCAGTCATTTGGTGGCTGAAAAATTTTTGGCGGCACAGCAAGCAAGGTTAACGCCGATTTTGTGTGTGGGTGAAACGCTGGCACAGCGCGAAAGCGATGTGACTGAAGCGGTCATTGCTGAGCAATTGGACGCGTTGATTCAGTTGGTAGGGGTGGGTGCGCTGCGTGGTGCGGTGGTCGCTTACGAACCTGTTTGGGCGATTGGGACGGGCAAGACGGCGAGTTCTACCCAAGCGCAAGCGGTTCATGCGTTTATTCGTGGGCGCGTGGCAGTAGATGACGCACAAATTGCCTCGGAATTGGTTATACTCTATGGCGGTAGCGTGAAGGCAAATAATGCCGTGGAATTATTCGCTATGCCCGATATTGATGGCGGCTTGATTGGTGGTGCGGCGTTGGTTGCAGAAGAGTTTCTGGCAATCTGCCGCGCTGGACAGATTTGATGTATTTTTGGAGTAGTGTGTGGAAACAATCGTTTGGGTGGTGCATGTTTTAACCGCAGTGGTGTTGATCGGTTTGGTGTTGATGCAACACGGTAAGGGTGCTGATATGGGTGCGGCTTTTGGCACAGGGTCAGCAGGTAGTTTGTTTGGTTCTAGTGGTTCTGCTAACTTCTTAAGTCGTAGTACAGCGGTGGCGGCGGCAGTTTTCTTTGTGACCAGCCTGACGCTGACCTATCTTTCAGCTCATCCAGCTCAGCAGCAAGGGGTGATGGATAAACTCAATGCAGCAACGGTGAAAAAAGCACCTGTGGCTGCACCTGTGGATAATTCAAAAGCAAAAGAAATCCCAAAATAGTTTTGTAGTAAGTTGTGAGTGATTAGTCGCTAGTTAATGCAAAACAACTAGCGACTGACGACTAGCAACTAGCAACTAATAGCCGATGTGGTGAAATTGGTAGACACGCTAGCTTGAGGGGCTAGTGGCGCAAGCTGTAGCAGTTCGAGTCTGCTCATCGGCACCAAATAAAAGCTGATTTTTAAAATTGGTGATTCAAAATAATTAAGCGGGATGCTGTGTGCTTGCAGTAATCTTCGTCATATCAAACAGGAGGAGGCTCAATGTTGGAAAACTATTTTCCGGTGCTGCTGTTTATCTGCATCGGTTTGGCATTTGGTGTGGTTCCTGTCATTTTGGGGCGGCTGGTTGCGCCTCATCGTCCCGATAGCAAAAAAAATTCTCCTTACGAGTGTGGTTTCGAGGCATTTGAAGATGCGCGTATGAAGTTTGACGTGCGTTATTACCTCGTGGCTATTCTGTTCATTCTGTTCGATCTTGAAATTGCATTCTTGTTCCCTTGGGCGATCGTGATGCAAGAGACAACGGATGGCAATATGTTCTTTCGCTACATTTCCATGATGATTTTCTTGGCGATTCTAGTGGTCGGCTTTATCTATGAGTGGATGAAAGGGGCGTTGGAATGGGAATAGAAGGCATTTTGGAGAAAAGTGTTGTCACCACCACACTGGACACCATTATCAATTACACCCGCACGGGTTCGTTGTGGCCGATGACCTTTGGTTTGGCGTGTTGTGCGGTGGAAATGATGCAAGCGGGCGCGTCGCGTTATGACTTGGATCGTTTCGGGATCGTGTTTCGCCCCAGTCCGCGTCAATCTGACGTGATGATCGTGGCGGGTACGCTGTGCAACAAAATGGCTCCTGCCTTGCGCAAAGTGTATGACCAGATGGCGGAACCCCGCTGGGTGATCTCCATGGGATCCTGTGCCAATGGCGGTGGCTATTATCACTATTCTTATTCTGTCGTGCGTGGTTGTGATCGCATCGTTCCCGTTGATATTTACGTGCCAGGCTGTCCTCCGACTGCCGAGGCTTTGTTGTATGGTTTGATTCAGTTGCAAAACAAGATCAAACGTACCAATACCATTGCGCGTTAGGTGAAATATGGCTGCTGACTTAAAGGTATTGCATGACCACTTGACCCAATTGCTGGGCGACAAGCTGGTCAGTGCGGAACAAAAATTAGGTGAACTGACCGTGGTGATCTCGGCGAGCAATATGCTCGGTTCGCTGACGATTTTGCGAGACGCGAAGTCGTTGCATTTTGAGCAGTTGATCGACTTGTGCGGGATGGATTACTCTGAATACGCCGATGGCGCGTGGGATGATAAGCGTTTTGCGGTGGTTTATCACTTGCTGTCGGTTCATCACAACCAACGTCTGCGTGTGCGCATTTTTGCGCCAGAAGATGACTTTCCTGTGTTGGCTTCTGCGATGGATATTTGGTCAGCGGCAAACTGGTTTGAGCGTGAAGCCTTTGATTTGTATGGCATAGTCTTTACGGGGCATAACGATTTGCGCCGTATCCTCACCGACTATGGCTTTGTTGGCAATCCATTCCGTAAAGACTTCCCGTTATCGGGTCATGTGGAAATGCGTTATGACCCAGAGCAGCAACGCGTGGTGTATCAGCCTGTGACGGTTGAACCCCGCGAAGTCACCCCGCGCATTTTGCGCGAAGAAAATTACGGTAGTGAAGGACGCGCTCATGCCTGAAATTAAAAATTACACCATGAACTTCGGCCCGCAACACCCAGCGGCGCACGGGGTATTGCGGTTGGTCTTGGAGTTAGATGGTGAAGTGATTGTGCGGGCTGATCCGCATATCGGCTTGTTGCACCGTGGCACGGAAAAACTCGCTGAACACAAAACTTTTTTACAATCTGTCCCTTACATGGATCGACTCGACTATGTGTCGATGATGTGTAATGAACATGCGTATGTCATGGCAGTGGAAAAACTGGCGGGCATAGATGTGCCGCTGCGCGCCCAATACATCCGCGTGATGTTCGACGAAATCACCCGCATTCTGAATCATCTGCTGTGGTTGGGTGCGCATGGTTTGGACGTGGGGGCGATGACCATGTTCTTGTACTGCTTCCGAGAACGCGAAGATTTGATGGATGTGTATGAAGCGGTGTCTGGCGCACGTTTACATGCTGCGTATTACCGCCCAGGCGGCGTGTATCGTGATTTGCCCGATACTATGCCGCAGTATCAAGCTTCCAAAATTCACAATGCCGCTGCCGTGGCAAAACTCAATGAAAATCGTCAAGGTTCAGTCTTGGACTTTATTGATGATTTCACCAAACGCTTCCCAAAATGTGTCGATGAATACGAAACGCTGTTGACCGATAACCGTATCTGGAAACAACGCTTGGTCGGTATTGGCGTAGTTACCCCAGAACGTGCCTTGGCAATGGGCTTCACAGGACCGATGTTGCGCGGGTCGGGCATCGAATGGGATTTGCGTAAAAAGCAACCTTACGAAGTGTATGACCGCATGGATTTTGATATTCCTGTCGGTAAAACAGGCGATTCTTATGACCGCTATCTGGTGCGTGTCGAAGAACTGCGCCAATCTAACCGCATCATCAAACAGTGTGTGGACTGGCTGCGCGTCAACCCAGGACCTGTGATGAGTAGCAATCATAAGTTCGCACCGCCTAACCGTGTTTCGATGAAAGAAAACATGGAAGAGCTGATTCACCACTTCAAGCTGTTCACGGAAGGGATGCACGTCCCCGCAGGCGAAGCTTATGCAGCGGTGGAACATCCTAAAGGCGAGTTCGGCATCTATATGGTTTCCGATGGCGCGAACAAACCCTACCGTTTAAAAATCCGCGCCCCTGGCTATCCGCATTTGGCAGGATTGGATGAGATGGCGCGTGGACACATGATTGCCGACGTGGTCACCATCATCGGTACACAAGATATTGTTTTTGGAGAGATCGACCGCTAATGTTATCCGAACACATACAACAACAAATTCAGCGAGAACTGATTAAGTATCCCGCTGAGCAAAAACAGTCCGCCGTGATGTCTGCATTGCGCTTTGTGCAAGATGAAAAGGGTTGGATTTCGACTGATGATATGGCGGATGTGGCTGCCTACTTAGGCATGGCTCCGATGGCAGTACATGAAGTGGCGACTTTCTACCACATGTATAACTTGAAGCCCATGGGCAAGCATACGCTGACAGTGTGTACTAACTTATCCTGTACCTTATGCGGTGCCTTGGATACCGTTAAGTACATCGAAACGAAGCTAGGGATAGGCATGGGCGAAGTGACGGCGGATGGTAAGTTCGGCTTGCGAGAAGGTGAGTGCATGGGGGCTTGCATTGATGCGCCTCTGATGACTGTGAGCAATAGACGGCTGTGTGGTCGTTTGACCCCTGAAAAAATTGATCAAATTTTGGCGGAGCTAGATAAATCATGAACGGAGCCGTCACCCAATTTACCCGAGATTTTGAGCAACCTTGGACGCTAGAAAATTACCTTAAAGCAGGTGGTTATCAAGCTTTGCGCAAAGTGTTGACGGAAAAACTTTCGCCTGAATCCATTATCGCCGATGTGAAACTATCGGGTTTACGGGGTCGCGGTGGTGCGGGTTTTCCCACAGGGCTTAAGTGGAGCTTTATGCCCCGCAATTGTTCAGGCGATAGCTATATTGTTTGCAACAGCGATGAAGGCGAGCCAGGCACCTGCAAAGATTGGGATATTCTGCGTTATAACCCGCATCTGTTGATCGAAGGCATGGCAATTGCTGCCTACACCATGAATGTCAAAGTGGGGTACAACTATATCCACGGCGAGATTTTTGAAGCCTATGAGCGGATGGAACAAGCGGGTGCGGAAGCGCGTGCTGCTGGGTTGCTGGGTCAAAATATCATGGGACTCGGCTTTAACTTTGAGTTGTTCAATCACTTAGGCTACGGTGCGTATATCTGTGGTGAAGAAACAGCCTTGCTGGAGTCGATTGAAGGCAAAAAAGGTCAGCCACGCTTTAAGCCACCTTTCCCCGCCAGTTATGGTTTGTACGGCAAGCCCACCACTATCAACAACACGGAAACCTTTGCGAGTATTCCCTACATTATCAAGCATGGCGGGCAAAATTTCTTGGAAATTGGTAAGCCCAATAATGGCGGTACCAAGCTGTTCTCCGTGTCGGGTCATGTCAATAACCCAGGGAATTTTGAAGTGCCCATGGGTACGCCTTTCGCCAAACTATTAGAGATGGCTGGGGGAGTGCGTCATGGTCATACGTTGAAAGCGGTGATTCCTGGTGGTTCATCCATGCCCATCCTGAAGGGTGAAACCATGATGGATCTGACCATGGATTACGACAGTATTTCCAAAGCAGGTTCAGGATTGGGCAGCGGCGCGGTCATCGTGATGGATGAAACGGTGTGCATGGTGCGCGCACTGGAACGTTTATCTTATTTTTATCATGAAGAATCTTGTGGTCAATGCACGCCCTGCCGTGAAGGCACGGGTTGGTTATATCGCATTGTGCATCGCATCGAGCATGGTCAAGGCAGACCCGAAGACTTGGACTTGCTGTTGAGCATCGGGGGGAATATTGCAGGTCGAACCATTTGCGCGTTAGGTGAAGCGGCAGTGTGGCCAGTACAGGGCATGTTGAAGAATTTCCGCGACGAATTTGAGTATCACATCGAACACAAGCGTTGCTTGGTGTAGCGGACAGGTGAGCTGATATGATTAAAATCGAAATTGATGGCAAGTTAATTGAAGCACCGCGCGGTTCTATGGTGATTCAAGCCGCGCAGCAAGCGGGCGTTTATATCCCCCATTTTTGCTACCACAAAAAACTCTCTATCGCAGCAAGCTGCCGTATGTGCTTGGTAGAAGTGGAAAAAGTGCCTAAACCACTGCCTGCCTGTGCCACGCCTGTAGCCGATGGCATGAAGGTGCATACGCACTCCGACATGGCGGTCAAAGCACAGCGCGGTGTGATGGAATTCTTGTTGATTAACCATCCTTTGGATTGCCCCATTTGTGACCAAGGGGGGGAATGCCAATTACAGGATGTCGCCATGGGTTATGGTGGCGGGGATTCACGCTATGAAGAAGAAAAGCGTGTGGTATCCGCGAAAGACATTGGCGAATTAGTCTCCACGCAAGAAATGAGTCGCTGTATTCAATGTACTCGTTGTGTTCGTTTCGGTCAGGAAATTGCGGGCATCATGGAATTGGGTATGGCGTATCGCAGTGAAAATGCTCAAATTATGAGCTTTGTGAATAGTGCCGTCACATCCGAATTGTCAGGCAATATGATTGATCTGTGTCCCGTGGGCGCACTTACCAGCAAGCCTTTCCGCTATACCGCCCGCGCTTGGGAATTATCGCGTCGTAAGTCAGTGAGTCCACACGATGGCTTGGGTGCTACGCTGGCGGTTCATGTCAAAAACAACAAAGTCATGCGGGTCACGCCTGTCGAAAATGAAGCCATCAATGAATGCTGGATTTCCGACAAAGATCGCTTCAGCTATGAAGGCTTAAATTCCGCTGAACGCTTGACCAAACCGATGATTAAACAAGGCGGCAAGTGGTTGGAAGTGGAATGGCAAGCGGCATTGGAATACGTGGCAAACGGGCTACGCCAAGTGGCGAACGCCGCAGGAGCCGATCAAATTGCTGCATTGGCAACCCCCCATAGCACCTTGGAAGAACTCGCGCTGTTGCAAAAACTGATGCGCGGCATGGGTTCCAATAACGTCGATTTCCGTCTGCGTCAGTCTGATTTTAGTGCAGATACCATGCAAGCAGGCGCACCGTGGTTAGGCATGGCAATCACCGATTTAAATACCCGTGACCGCTTCTTGGTGGTGGGCAGTTTCTTGCGCAAAGATCACCCATTGTTAGCGCAACGCATACGCCAAGCCGTCAAAAAAGGCGCGCAAGCCAATATCGTACATAGCAGTGGCGATGACTTATTGATGCCCATTGCCAATCAAGTGACGGTCGCACCTAGCCAATTGGTCAACACCTTGGCGCAAATTCTCAAAGCGGTTGCGGCTGAAAAATCCGTTGCGGTTGACGTGGGCGAGGTCGAAATTTCAGCAAGCGCGCAAGCCATCGCACAAAGCTTAATCAGCGGTGAACGCGGCGCAGTGCTGTTAGGTAATTTTGCACAACAACATCCGCAAGCCGCGCAGCTCGCCACACTCGCACAACAAATTGCCGAACTGACAGGGGCAAAATTTGGTTATCTCGGCGAAGCCGCGAACAGTGTAGGCGGTTATGTGGCAGGTGCAGTGCCGAGTGCGCAAGGCATGAACGCCGCACAAATGCTGGCAACGCCCCGCAAAGCTTATGTTTTGTTGAATGTCGAGCCTGAGCTGGATATGCACAACCCGCAACTAGCGATGGCAGCCATGGCGGCAGCGGATATGGTGGTGGCATTGTCCGCTTACAAACATCACGCTATCGACTACGCTGATGTGTTGCTGCCTATCGCGCCCTTTACCGAAACGTCAGGCACGTTTATCAATACCGAAGGTCGCGTGCAGTCGTTCAAAGGCGTGGTCAAACCGCTGGGTGAAGCTCGTCCTGCTTGGAAAGTGTTACGTGTGTTGGGTAATTTGCTGAATGTAGCTGGCTTTGATTACACCACCTCGGAAGCGGTGCGGGACGAGGTCTTGGCGAGCGGCAATGTCGCGGACAAATTGAATAACCAATTGACAGGTGTCGCAATGCCAGCGGCAGCCCGTGCGCAGGGCTTAGAACGTATCAGCGATGTGCCGATTTATGCAACGGATGCGGTGGTGCGTCGTGCGGTTGCTTTGCACAAAACGCCAGATGCCGTCTCACCCACCGCACGCCTGCATTCCCAAACCTTGCAACAACTCGGTATTGCGGCGGGTGATACCGTTAAAGTCAGTCAAGGAACAGGCAGTGTGTTGTTGTCGGCTGTCGCGGATGATCGAATGCCTGTCGCAACGGTAAGGGTCGCGGCAGGACATGCGGCAACGGCACGGTTAGGTGCGATGTTTGGAGCAATTAGCGTGGAGCGTGCATGATGGAGTTTCTGCAAACATTAGAACAAGCTGGGCAAAATTTGTTGGGATCAGCTTGGTTGCCAATTTGGACGGTCGTCAAGATTATGCTGATCGTAGGCCCTTTGATGGGTTGCGTGGCATATTTAACCTTAGCGGAACGTAAAGTCATCGGTTGGATGCAAATTCGTATTGGTCCGAATCGTGTGGGTTACTTTGGGCTGCTGCAACCTTTGGCGGACGGCATCAAACTGCTGATGAAAGAAATCATCATCCCCAGCGGATCGAATAAATTTCTGTTTATCGTCGGTCCGATTATGTCCTTGATGCCCGCTTTGGCAGCATGGGCGGTCGTGCCATTTAACGCCGAACTGGTGTTAGCCGATGTCAATGCGGGGCTGCTGTACATTTTGGCGATGACCTCCTTGGGTGTGTATGGCGTGATTATCGCGGGTTGGGCTTCTAACTCGAAATACGCGTTCTTAGGGGCATTACGCTCGGCGGCACAAATCGTGTCTTACGAAATCGCCATGGGCTTCGCGCTGGTGACGGTGTTAATGGCATCGCAAAGTTTAAATTTAGGCGAAATCGTCAAAGGTCAAGAGGGTGCGGGGGGCTTGCTGAACTGGTATGTCGTCCCGTTATTCCCCATGTTTTTGGTCTATCTGATTTCGGGTGTCGCCGAAGCCAACCGTGCGCCGTTTGACGTAGCCGAAGGCGAATCCGAAATCGTGGCAGGTTTCCACGTTGAGTATTCAGGCATGGCGTTCGCGCTGTTCTTCCTTGCCGAATATGCCAACATGATTTTGATTGCTTTCCTGACCTCCATTATGTTCTTGGGCGGCTGGTTGTCACCCTTGCCTTTCTTGCCAGATAGCATTGTGTGGTTGTTCGGTAAAGTTGCATTTATTCTGTTTTTGTTCTTGTGGTTTAGAGCCACTTTCCCACGCTATCGTTATGATCAATTGATGCGTTTGGGTTGGAAGGTGTTTATCCCCTTGTCGATTGTTTGGGTCGTGGTCGTGGGTGCATGGATGCAAACACCGCTGTGGATTTGGTAAGCGCGGGAGATAACGATGGAAAAAATTACCAGCTTTTTTAAGACCTTTCTGCTGTATGAGTTGTTGAAAGGCATGTCGGTCACAGGTCGCTACATGTTTGCGCGCAAAATTACCGTGCAATATCCTGAAGAAAAGACCCCGCAGAGTTTTCGATTTCGGGGGCTACATGCTCAACGTCGCTACCCTAATGGGGAAGAACGTTGCATTGCGTGTAAGTTGTGTGAAGCCGTTTGCCCTGCACTGGCGATTAAAATTGAAGTGGCTGAGCGTGAGGATGGTTCACGTCGCACCACGCAATACGATATTGATTTAACCAAGTGTATTTTCTGCGGTTTTTGCGAAGAATCTTGCCCTGTGGATGCGATTGTTGAAACGCGGGTGTTTGAATATCACGGCGAAAAGCGCGGGGATTTGTACTACACCAAACCCATGTTGTTAGCGGTGGGCGATAAGCACGAAGCACAAATTGCACAAGACCGTGCGGCAGATGCGAAGTATCGCTAATGAGGTAGAGGGCAAACGTGAGTCAGATTGGCATCTGACGTTTCACTTTAGAGCAGGCATAGAGGGCAAATTATGAGTTTTATCAGCATTGTATTTTATGTGTTCGCCGCATTGACCGTGACCGCGTCTATGGGGGTGATTACATCACGCAATCCCGTCCACGCGGCGTTGTTCTTGGTGCTGGCGTTTTGTAGCGCATCAGGCATTTGGATGACACTGGAAGCCGAATTTTTGGCGATTGTACTGATACTGGTGTATGTCGGCGCGGTGATGGTGCTATTCCTGTTCGTGGTGATGATGCTGGACATCAACTTGATTTCGTTGCGCGAAGGCTTCTGGCGGTGGTTTCCTTTTGGCGCAGGGCTAGCAGGGCTGATGGTGTTCGAGATGGTGTGGGTGTTAGGTTCACGTCAAACTTCCGATACGGTCACAGCGATTACCCATCCTGCCGACTACAGCAATACTAAAGAGCTGGGACGCTTGATTTACACCGATTATGTCTATCCCTTTGAATTAGCAGCGGTGATTTTGCTGGTGGCAATGGTGGCGGCAATTGCCTTGACCTTGCGTCGTCGTACTGGGGTGAAATCGCAAAACATTGCCGAGCAAGTTCAGGTGAAAGCAAAAGATCGCCTTCGTATCGTCAAAATGGTTGCCGAGTCCAAAGACTCTGTCAGCAAATAATTAAGGAGCGAAGCATGTTGACCTTGTCGCATTACTTGGTACTGAGCGCGGTGTTGTTTGCCGTCAGCGTGGTGGGTATCTTTCTGAATCGCAAAAATGTGATCGTGTTGTTGATGTGTATTGAGTTAATGCTGTTGGCAGTGAATACCAACTTCGTGGCTTTCTCGCACTATCTCAATGACACCGCAGGACAAATTTTTGTGTTCTTTATCCTAACGGTCGCGGCAGCTGAAGCCGCGATTGGGCTGGCGATTCTGGTGGTGTTGTTCCGCAATTTGCGCACGATTAACGTTGATGATCTCGGCAGTTTGAAAGGCTGATGTAATGGATATTCAAAGCTACTATTTACTCGTCCCGTTAGCTCCCTTATTCGGTGCACTCGCTGCTGGCTTATTCGGCAAGGTGTTGGGTCGTACTTGGACACACCGCATCGCCATTACCATGGTGGGCGTGGCATTGTTCGGCGCGATTAAAATTTTCTTGAGCGTGTTAGACGGGCATGTGTTTGATGGCACGGTCTATACTTGGCTGGTGTCCGACGGCGCAACCTTCCAAGTCGGCTTTTTGATAGACCGATTGACCGCCACCATGATGCTCGTGGTCACCTCCGTGTCGCTGATGGTGCATATTTACACCATCGGTTATATGTCCGAAGACGCAGGTTATCAACGCTTCTTTAGCTACATTTCCTTGTTTACCTTCTCCATGCTGATGCTGGTGATGGCAAACAACTTTATGCAGTTGTTCTTCGGTTGGGAAGCGGTAGGCTTAGTGTCTTACTTGCTGATCGGCTTCTGGTACACCCGCCCCACCGCGATTTACGCCAACTTAAAAGCTTTCTTGGTCAATCGCGTGGGTGACTTCGGTTTCTTGTTGGGCATTGCTTTGGTGCTGATGGTGTTCGGTTCACTTAACTATGCCGATGTATTTGCACAAGTGGGCGAACACGTTAACGATTTAGCCCCGATTGCAGGCATGGAAGTCAATCTGATCACTGCCATTTGTATCCTGTTGTTTATTGGCGCGATGGGTAAATCGGCGCAATTCCCCTTGCACGTTTGGCTGCCTGATTCCATGGAAGGTCCTACCCCGATTTCCGCGCTGATTCATGCGGCAACCATGGTGACCGCTGGGATTTTTATGGTGGCGCGTATGTCACCGATGTTTGAATTATCCGACACCGCGTTGTCCTTTGTGATGATTATCGGTTCGATTACCGCGCTGTTTATGGGCTTCTTGGGGATTATCCAAAACGACATCAAGCGCGTGGTGGCATATTCCACCTTGTCACAATTGGGCTATATGACCGTGGCACTGGGCGCGTCCGCGTATTCCGCAGCAATTTTCCACTTGATGACGCATGCCTTCTTTAAAGCCTTGTTGTTCTTAGGTGCGGGTAGCGTGATTATGGCGATGCACCACGATCAGGACATCCGCAATATGGGCGGTCTGCGCAAATATATGCCGATTACGTGGATTACCTCACTGATAGGCTCATTGGCACTGATAGGCACACCGTTCTTCTCAGGCTTCTACTCCAAAGACAGCATCATCGAAGCCGTCAAATTGTCACATTTGCCAGGGGCTAGCTTTGCCTACTTTGCCGTGGTTGCAGGCGTGTTCGTCACCGCGTTCTACTCTTTCCGTATGTACTTCCTTGTGTTCCACGGCGAAGAGCGTTTCGGTAAGGCGCACCATGCTGACCATCACGCACCTGTTGCGCACGTCGCGGCACACGGAGACGCGCATGATTCACATGATGCGCATCATGCCGATGACGACGCAGACGAACATGCCCACCACGGCTTAGCTCCAGGGCAAAAACCGCACGAAACCCCGTGGGTAGTTTGGTTGCCGTTGGTGTTATTGGCGATTCCTTCGGTTGCCATTGGTTTCTTTGCCATTGAACCCATGCTGTTCGGCGATTATTTTAAAGAAGCGATTTATATCGGTCAGCCGCATCTCCATGCCTTGCACGAAATGGAACATGAATTCCACGGCGCGTTTGCCATGGCGTTGCACTCGTTTACCACCTTGCCTTTATGGTTAGCGATTGCAGGCGTGGGTTTGGCGGCGTTCTTCTATCTGAAACGTCCTGACATTCCAGCGGCGATTCAAAAACGCTTCCAATGGGTTTATGTGGTGCTGGAAAATAAATACTACTTTGACCGTTTCAATGACTGGTTCTTCGCAGGCGGCGCACGTGGGGCGAGTGGTTTCCTGTCCAAATTTGGTGATCGCATTTTGATTGACGGCTTGTTGGTGAACGGCACGGCGAATATGGTGGGCAGGGTTTCAGGTGTGGTGCGACGTTTGCAGTCAGGCTACATCTATCACTATGCGTTTACCATGATCGTGGGCGTGTTTGTGTTGTTGACCATACGGACTTGGTTTGAATAATGCTTGAGGTCATGGTGACTTCAAGAGAAAAATAGTTTGTAGGTCGGGTTTTACCCGACATGCGTAAAGTCGGGTTAAAACCCGACCTACGAGTGCCGCCTTAACCAAAAAAGGAATGACAGTATGAATTTTGGATTACCCCTCATTAGCGTCGCAATTTGGCTACCGATTTTGTTCGGTATTCTCGTCATGGCCACGGGCGATGATAAAAATGCGTCTCTGGCTCGAATAATCGCTTTAGTGGGTGGGATATTGGGTTTCCTAGTGACACTGCCGCTTTATACGGGATTTGACACCACGACCAGTGCCATGCAGTTCGTGGAATACCATCCTTGGATTGCGCGTTTTAACATCCACTATCATCTTGGGGTCGATGGCATTTCAATGCTGTTTATCCTACTGAATAGTTTCTTTACCCCCTTGGTGGTCTTGGCGGCTTGGAAAGTCATTGAAAAACGTGTCGCACAATACTTAGCGGCTTTCCTGATTATGTCGGGCATTGTGAATGGCGTGTTTGCCGCCTTGGATTCGATCCTGTTCTACGTATTCTGGGAAGCCATGTTGATTCCGATGTTCATAATTATCGGCGTATGGGGCGGACCACGACGCGTGTATGCCGCAATGAAGTTCTTTCTGTACACCTTGTTAGGTTCATTGTTGATGCTGGTGTCGTTGATTTACCTGTACAACTTGTCAGGCGGTAGTTTTGCTATTCTAGACTTCCATCATGTCGCCATTCCATTGTCGGCACAGATGTTGATCTTCGTGGCGTTCTTCTTTGCCTTCGCCGTCAAAGTGCCGATGTTCCCTGTGCATACTTGGTTGCCTGATGCACACGTTGAAGCCCCCACAGGCGGTTCGGTGGTACTGGCGGCGATTATGTTGAAAGTGGGTGCTTACGGCTTCTTGCGTTTCTCCCTGCCCATTACCCCCGATGCCAGCCACAAACTCGCAGGCGTGATGATCGCGCTGTCGCTGATTGCCGTGGTGTATATTGGTTTGGTGGCGTTGATGCAGTCCGACATGAAAAAACTGGTGGCGTACTCTTCCATCTCGCACATGGGTTTTGTCACATTGGGCTTCTTCCTGTTTAACCAATACGGTATGGAAGGCGCGCTGTTGCAAATGATTTCCCACGGTTTTGTGGCAGGCGCGTTGTTCCTGTGTATCGGCGTGTTATATGACCGCGTGCATTCGCGTGAAATTTCCGCTTACGGTGGCGTTGCCAACAAAATGCCCGTGTTCGCTGCCTTCTTTATGCTGTTCGCCATGGCAAACAGCGGCTTGCCAGGCACGAGCGCGTTCGTCGGTGAATTTATGGTCATCATGGCAGCCGTCAAAGTCAATTTCTGGTACGCCTTCGCGGCTGCCAGCACGCTGATTTTTGGCGCGGCTTACACCTTGTGGATGTACAAACGGGTGATTTTTGGCAAAGTGACCAATCACCACGTTGCCGAACTGACCGACATCAATGCACGCGAAATCCTGATTCTGAGTGTTTTGGCGGTGATGGTGTTGGGCATGGGCTTGTACCCGCTGCCGTTTGCGGAAGTGCTGCACGAGTCAGTCAGCAACTTGCTAGAACACGTTGCGCATTCCAAGATCGTGATGGGTCAATAGCGCGTCCTTGCTTGAGTATCGGGCAATCAACGGATAATTCACGAGAAACTAACGAGTAATTTGAGGTAAATATGATTTTAACGGACGGTTTAAGGGGTTTATTAGCACCCGCCAGTGTGGAAATTTTTCTACTGGTGATGGCATCTTTCATCCTGATTGTAGATTTATTACTCACCAAAAGCAGTAAAATCTTTACTTACTATTTGGTGTTAATTACCCTGTTAGGAGCAGCTGTCTTGAGTGGATTCACCCATGCTAACGATGCTCAAATCTCGTTCAATGGCATGTTTGTCGATGATGCCATGTCCGATATGTTAAAGCTGCTCTCCAGCGTCGCTGTGATGATGATGCTGGTCTATTCGCGTGATTATCTGATGGCAAGAGGCTTGTTTACGGGCGAATTTATGGTGTTGGTGCTGTTCGCCTTGCTCGGCATGGACGTGATGATTTCTGCCCACCATTTCTTATCGTTGTATTTGGGGCTGGAGTTGCTGTCCCTGAGCATGTACGCCTTGGTTGCTTTGCAACGTGATTCTGCGGTCGCAACTGAAGCCGCGATGAAGTACTTTGTGTTAGGGGCGTTGGCTTCGGGGCTGTTGTTGTACGGCATGTCTATGTTGTACGGCGCGACAGGTTCGTTGGATTTGACCGTGATTTCTCATGCCATTCAAAACGGCGTACCCAATAAATCGTTGTTGGTCTTCGGTCTGGTGTTTGTAGTCTCTGGCTTGGCGTTTAAGCTAGGCGTTGTGCCTTTCCACATGTGGGTGCCAGATGTGTATCACGGTGCACCGACTGCAATGACCATGTTTATCGGCTCCGCGCCTAAACTTGCCGCATTTGCTTTTACGGCACGTATTTTGGTCGATGGTCTACAACCGCTGGTGAAAGACTGGTCAGGTATGCTGATTATTCTGGCGGTTTCTTCCATGGCGTTGGGTAATCTGGCAGCGATTGCGCAAACTAACTTAAAGCGTATGTTTGCTTACTCCACCATCTCGCACATGGGTTTCTTGCTGTTAGGTTTTATCGCAGGTGGTATCGAAGGCTACGGCTCCTCCATGTTCTACGTCGTGGTGTATGTGATGATGTCGTTAGGCGCGTTCGGCATGATTATGTTGTTGTCCCGCGCGGGTTTTGAGGCGGATACCTTGAATGATTTCAAGGGCTTGAACCAACGCAGTCCTTGGTTAGCTTTCATGATGCTGTTGCTGATGTTCTCCATGGCAGGGGTGCCGCCTACCGTGGGTTTCTATGCGAAATTCTCGGTACTCAACGCAATTATTCAAGCAGGCTATACTCCTTTAGCGGTTGTCTCGGTCATGTTCTCCTTGATTGGCGCGTTCTATTATTTGCGTATCGTCAAGCTCATGTATTTCGACGCGCCTGAAACGCATGAAGCCATCCATGTTTCACCCGATACCGCCTTGGTCATTAGCCTAAATGGGCTAGGCGTGCTCTTCCTAGGCTTATTTCCTGGTGGACTGATGATAGTGTGCGCGGCTGCGGTGAAACAATCGCTGCTGTTGCACTAAACAGCAAAAAACATAAATCGGGCGCAAGCCCGATTTTTTATTTGAGTAAAGTACCCCCTCCATCAAGACAATCTAGCATCGAACAGCAATTCTCCATTCAAAATGTAGATGATGTAGACTCTATGTGAATCATAGTGGGTCATCATTGCACAAATGAGCAATCTCCCTCCCCTTCAAGGGGAGGGTAGGGGTGGGGATGGGGATGGGGTGTGCCGCCGCGCTCTGTAAAGCTATCCAGATACGGATGTTGGCGTGCTAGCGAGTTGCCGACTGCGTAGTCGTTGCCATAACCGTATTTCCGCATCGGTCATCTGTTTGCCGATGATCGTACTCTACCCCATCCCCACCCCAGCCCTCCCCTTGAAAGGGAGGGGGCTTGTTTCACCCACTGTAAATCACATAGAACCAATTTCAATTTTATTTTATTTTCAATCTGTTAAAAGTTATGTAGATGCCTATGCCTTGAATCACTACTGCGCTGAAATGTGCATTTCATCGCGCTCTTGAGAAATTTTGAATTGTTGTAGCACATTCATCCCTAGCAAGGGCTGGTCTAGGGTGGGATTGATCGTCGCGGCGACATTCTTCAAGATAAAAGGACCGAAGGTCAATGTGGCAATGGTCGTTTCGCAGGCGGTTGCAGTGCCATTTGCCGTGTTAATGGTGGTTTGCTTTTCGCAGACGAGGCGCGCGGCAGTTGCCATGGATTGAGGGATAGCAACTGTTGTCGCACCTGTATCAATCAAGAAATTTAGGGGGTTGTCGTTAATGTGACTGTCCACAAAATAATGCCCCCCTTCTTTCGGCTTCAGCACCAAGCGACGATCTACATTTTTCGCGGCATTCCAAGAGGCAATAGATTGTGCACTTTGCGCGCAGGGTGAGCCTTGGTAACTCGTTCCCCCTTGGGCGTTTTTGCATTTATAGACCTTACCTTCCGCAAAAACGGCACTGCTAGCGCAAGCCAATAGTGCGAGACAAAAATAGCTGATTCCTTTGTTTTTCATGTCGATTCCTTCATTGAGTGTTAATAAATAGTCGCCTAAGTGGTTGCGTACAAATAATTGGGTATTGAGTTGTTAGTCGTTAGTCGTTAGTTTTTAGTTGACGGAGTGAAAGGTTTTTCTCATCTGATTGAATATATTTAGAAAAGTATAGCATCGAGCAGACTCGCCGCATTAACTAGCGACTAATAACTAACGACTAACAGCTTAAAATACCCGAAAATTTAGGCGCGGGTGCTTATCGAACCGCTAAACTCGTCCGCCCAGCTTTAAGGCTTGTTGATAATACGGAAACGATGGCTGTCCCAAGCGTTCAGCCAATTGCGCTAACGCAGTATAAGCTGCCACACTGGGGGCGATGCCGATGCTGGCATCCAGATAGGTGCGCGCTTTGCCCCACAATTGTTGATAGCTGCACAGTTTACCCAAGGTCAAGAGCAATTGCGCATCCTCTTTATGCTGCAACAGCCATTGCTCCGCTTGCTCAATTTGGGCAAGCACATCGCCCGACTGGCATTCGCCATACAAGCTCACTAATTCACTCTCCCACTGCCTATTTAAGCTATCCGCCAGCAATTGTGGCGTGAGTGTACAACCGCCCATGCGAATTAAGGCACGCGCCGCCGCCGCCGCGATTTTGCTTCGCAGCTTGAATTCCGTTGGCATGGTTTTCAAACAGGCGGTCAAACTCGCCATATCAGGCTGCTGCGCCATGCTCTCCAAATAGGCTTGCTGACGCAGTTGCTCGGCGGTCACAGGATCAATGGCAACGCGTCTTTCCAGTTGCTCTAACAGACTCAATACCCCCGCCCAGTTGCCCGCTTGTTGATGCGCTTTCAGTTCTAATTTCAAGGCGCTGCTGTGATTTTTCACGCCGCTGTCGCGCAAAATTTGCAGTACGGTGAGTGCGGATTGGGGCTGGCGTTGGTCGAGCATAAATTCGGCGGTGGCCATTAAACGCATGACATTGTGGTCGTCCGCCGTGGACAAATAAGCATCCCGTTTGGCATATTCGCGTAATTCATGCGCCGCGCGAGCCGCGAGTATGGGATAGAGCGGATCGGTTTCTCCTAGCTCAATGGCGGTGGCGGCAGATTTTTCGGCGGTGGCATAACGCCCTTCAAAAAAAGCGTGCAAGGCCTCGTCTAACATGGCGCGCCCTTTCGTGCGGACGCGAGATTCACGAAAGTTTCGCACATAAACAGGGAGTTGTAGCGTCATAGCAATAAAGCGTATTAGCCCATACCCCAACCCAAAAGCCATCAACAACAAGCCTACAAATAACATCAAAGACAAGCTGATGCGGTAAGGCGGGTAGAGGATCAGTACGTCAGCGGGGTTATGTGAGGCAGTCGTCACGGCAACGGCAGCCGCAAAAAGCATCAAAATCCAAAAAAGATATTTCATCGCGCCGCCTTCTCGCGGGAAAGGCGGTAGTTGCGCACCGCTTGCAAGCTGGGGTCTAAGTCAGGCAACTCAATGTTCAAGGAAGTAGCGGCAAGCTTTTGATGTTCAGCCAGCCAGTTGCCTGTGATGGGCGATTGGGTATCAAAATAGCGCGTCGTCCAGTGTTGTACGGTTTTCAGTTCTTGTTTGAAATTGGTATCGTCATGCGCTAGCAATGCCAAACGGGCTGTCAGCAGACGCAATTTGAGATTTTCGCGTAAGAAAAATTCTTGCGACGGCGGCAGCAAGGGGATTTCAGCTTTTCCTGTATTTTCAATGCGAATCAATTGTTTGGCTTCATACCAAATTTCAGCCAGCAATTTTTTCCAAGTACTTTCGTGTGCGGTGGCAGGTTTACTACTGGGGCTGCTGCGGGAGGGTTGATAAACTAACGGTAACTCACCTACCGACACAATCAGATTATCCAGCCGCGCACTGAGGGCGGGCAAATCGACATCGGGGGAGGCGCGCAGTTTGGCAATATCGTTGCCGATAGATTTGCGCAAGATTGCCAGCGCGGGTAAGTTCATGCGCTCCAAGCGCGCATCCGCACTTTGCAAGGCAATTAACGCGGCTTTGATATTGCTAGATAATTGCAATTGTTGTGTGGCAATCATCAACAGTTGCTCCACCTCTGCCAAGGCGGTTTCATCACGGCTACTGGATAAGTCGCGATACAAACTCTCCAGCGCGGCGCGTTGGCTTTGCGCTTCGGCGTAGCGCGCTTCTAAGCCCACTAACTTGCTAGACAACTCGCGCACCTCCTCTTGGCTACGCGTCAATAACAGCTGATTCGCCTTACTGGTGCCGTCCATTTCGGCGATTTTTTTCGCCAATTCTTGTTGCATCCCGTTTAAGGTTTGATGCCCGTCTAACCATTGCCATAAAAACACCGCGACAATCAATGCCATGGTCATTTGCGAAATACTGACGCGCGTGAAAAATTCTGCCACGGACAATCTAGGCAAGACCGATAGTGACGGCGATGCAGCGGCTGGTGGTGGAGATTCAGGGGGAAGAGACGCAGGCTCGCTTATGCTCATAATCTATCTATACATCAGTGGTTAAAAATAAAATCATTTTGTGAAGCGGGAAATAAACGATCATACCCGAATGGCACTTACTTAAGCTCAAAACCCCCGATGCGGCACGGATTAACATTTTTCACCATCCTGTAAAAGCGGGCTGAACTACCGTTCCTTCCCCTTCAGAGGGGGAGAGCGAAGCGAGGGGGCATGGGTTCGTTCTCTGCACACACCCCCATCCCCACCCCAACCCTCCCCTTGAAGGGGAGGGAGTTTGCCGACGATT
>JBASWK010000046.1:0-2831 GCA_049276435.1 Gallionella sp.
TCCGTTTTTGAGATGCCTCTCAAAAATCTGTTGGTAAAATAATACGTTTTGTTGGAAGATTAAACCAGCTTCCAACGGGATGGATAATACAAGGTTGGGTTGAGCGCAAGCGAAGCCCAACGTTTACCAGATGGTCGTGTGTGTTGGGCTTCGCTACGCTCAACCCAACCTACGTGCTCATGCTTCATTCGCTCTTCACCAGAACCACTTTCACGTTGACATCCGCCCGCCCCAATGGGTTGGTTTGCCTGACAACTTAGGTTTGCCTAAAAAATTAATTGCCGCACAGGATGCCGTGCCGCAATTGCAAGACGCATCAGCTCCACCGCTGATGCTATCCAATGACACTGTCGCGGAATTGCGGCAGGATTTTGGTTTTACACAGGAGATGACTATGTTTGTACCCGATATGCCTAACGTACCAGACCAATATTTGCCAGTGTTGGTTGCGGAAGTCCGCCCAGCGGCGGTTGCATCGGCAAGCAAAGTAATGACGATTGGATTTTGCAAGCCAGTTCCAAATTTCCCAGAAATGGATATTAGTTTAGAGCATGGAATATCTCCAATAGCTGACGCAACATACTATTTGTGGAATTTTGTCCCGTACTTCAAGCAGATGCCTGAAGAGCAGCGGAGGGCTGCACTGAGCGCACTTGGGGGTGAGGGCAAGATCACTATTCTGCAACAGCCTAAGTATGGGACACTGAGCGATACCGCGAAACCAAACTTTCCAAAACCATATCCAAATCAATTCTTTTACAACCCCAAGCTTGGTTACATGGGCAAGGATCAAGTTGTCTTTCTTGTAGAGATGGGTGAATACAAGATTAAGGTGGTCAATAATATTTACCCTGTGGCGGGTTCAGCTGACAGTTCAGAAGTAATACAAAAAGTGTGCGGAAAACGTGGTGAGTATTACAAGATTGCCTCTGCAAGTGAGCAACTAACCTCGTGGTTTAACACAACACCACTAGGGGGATTGACCGATTCTGGTGTCACTGTCAATAGTGCCGACCTATCAGGCGCAGCCCTCGGTCAAACCACAGGCACCGCCATCACCCAATACGCCGTCGCCGCCAACGCCACCCTCACCAACGGCAGCCTTAATACTGCGGACGGCTGGCGTACCCAAGGCAGCGTGGAGTTCAGGAATCAGGGATCAGGAATCGGGAATCAGGGGGTGGCGACACTCCGTGAGGTATCCAACACCCAAACGCGCCTGAATCAGGTCTTCATGCTCGGCGCGAATGACCACTATTTGAGCTTTACGCTTTCTGGTGCGGCTCTGGACGCACCCCATCCGACCCCTCGCTTCGCTCTCCCTAACCCTCCCCTTGAAGGGGCGGGGGCAAACGCCGCGCTTCGCGCATCTGAACCGTCTGATGCTTTTGAAGTTGCCTTGCTCAACGCCAACACAGGCGCATCCCTGCTCGACAACAACGGTCTGACCCACAGCGATGCCTTCCTCAACCTGCAAGCCGACGGCACAGAATACACCTCATTGCCCTCCACCATTCACTATGAAAACGATACACTTAGTCATCCCTGATTTACAATTACCCGCCGAATTTGCTGCTGAAGTCTGTGCTGATTTAGCCTTGCCCGCCCTCAAAAAGTTATTGGCGCGTGGTAAAACACAGGCTCTACCGCGTTCAGATTCGTTAGAGGCGTGTTTGTGTGATGCGTTTGGTCTTGCTAGTCTTCCTATCGCCGCACTCAGTGCGCAGTATGATGGGCTACCTCAAGGGCGTTGGCTACGTGCCGATCCCGTGAATTTAACCTTGCAACGCGATCGGCTTTGTCTTGGCACACCGCCCGTTTTGCCCAGTGAAGCAACGGAATTTTGCGCGCATCTCAATACCTATTTTGCGGCGCAAGGACTGCGCTTTTGCGCACCGCATCCGCAACGCTGGTATCTCAATCTAGACAAACTACCGACCGTCACCACCACCCCGTTAGCGCATGTCTTGGGTGAAAATGTACGCAATGCCTTGCCCACGGGCGAAAACACGGCTTACTGGCATCAAATATTTAATGAAATTCAAATGTTATTGTATAGCCATCCTGTCAATGCACAGCGCGAACAACGGGGTGTGGCGGCGATTAACAGTGTGTGGTTTTGGGGGGAGGGCGCATGGGTTGATGCTGCGTCTCCTTATACCGCCGTCAGCAGCGACACCCAATTGGCCGATATATTTGCCACGGCGGCACATATACCCTTTACCCCGTGGCAAACAAAATGGGATTCCACCTCGCCTCGCCAACTGTTGGTATGGACGGCGCTACAACGCGCGGTGCAACAAGGTGACTTTGCTGCATGGCGAACTGCGATACTCGAATTTGAACAAAATTATGCACAACCAATATGGCAAGCGTTATGCCGAGGCGACATCGCGCAACTCACCTTGGACAGCCTAGGCAATGCACATCCCACACGCATTCAACTCGCGCGTCACGATACTTGGGCCGTCTGGCGACGCGAAACGGAGCTGTTCAAGGAAACACGGATTTAATCTTCCCTTTATAGTGAGCTAGAATCAGCCCGCGCAGGACGAACGAGAAATAGGCTATAAAAGTTGTGCGAAAATACACACCATCACCCGAATGGCACTTACTTAAGCTCAAAACCCCTGATGCGGCACGGATTAACATTTTTTCATCATCCTCTAAAAGCGGGCTGAACTACCGTTCCTTCCCCTTCAGAGGGGGAGAGCGAAGCGAGGGGGCAATTAGGATGGGGATGGGTTCGTTCTCTGCACACACCCCCATCCCCACCCCTCCCCTTGAAGGGGAGGGAGTTTGCCAATGATTTGGCTTAAGTAAGTGCCATT
>JBASWK010000047.1:0-43481 GCA_049276435.1 Gallionella sp.
GCGCCCCAACGGGCGGGCGGGATTTATCCGCATAGACACGGTTCATCAAGGCGATCTTGATGGTGTCAAAGGCGTGTATCACATTACTTGTGTGGATGCGGTGTGCCAGTGGCAGGTTGAGGCGTGCGTTCAGGGCATTAGCGAAGCGTTCTTGCTGCCCGTGCTGGAATTGATTATCGAACAATTTCCGTTTGTAATCGAGGGGTTCCATTCTGACAATGGTTCAGAGTATATCAATAGACCCGTCGCAAAAATCCTTGAGAAACTGCGCATCGAACAAACCAAATCACGCTCGCGTCACAGCAATGATAACGCGCTGGCGGAAAGCAAAAATGCCAGTGTGGTGCGCAAGCACATGGGCTATGAACATATCCCACAAGAATACGCCAAGCCGATCAATGCCTTTTATCAGGAGACGTTTAATCCCTGGCTCAACCTGCATCGCCCGTGTATGTTTGCCACAGAGATCGTGAACCTCAAAGGCAAAATCATCAAACGCTATAAAAATCAGGATGTAAAGACACCGCTGGAGTGCTTGGTGCTGTTGAGTGAAAAGGGTTTGGTGACGCTCAAAAACAGCATTGCACTGGACACATTACTGACGCTGGCAAAGGCAAAAACAGACTTAGCGGCAGCACAAGAAATGCAACGCGCCAAGCAAGTTTTATTTGCCCGCTTTGTAAAACAAAAACAACGCGCCTGAGCGAACAAAAAACAGCGCAATGGCACCTCTTTTTTATACCAAACCATTTAAAAAATAAACTCAAAAGCACTTGCAAATAATCCATTAAACTACACTTTTAACAAAATCAACCCACGTCCAAAAATACCTAAACTAAATTCGCTTCAGGCTCATCCTTGAATTGGAAAATACTAGGGGGAGCTGAGTAGTTACACATCTTTTCCATCTAACGGAATCAGCTCAATTAAATCTACTTCAAAGACCTCGGCAATTTTTACCAATTTAGGAATCGCTACTTTTGTTTCACCGCGTTCAATTTTTGAATAGCCACTGGGTGACATATTCAGCTTTTCTGCCATTTCTTCTTGCGACCAATTTTTAGATTCGCGTAGAAAACGTATTTTTTTGTAAACTTCCATAAATCACCACTTTTTGAGTAGGAAAATGCACCTTTTGGCGATTGTAGCATGGCGAGAGGCGTTTAATAATGAAGTCAGCTTGTCGCTAGACGAGTAGGGGGCTGCGTTGTGGATAAATTCAGCGATAAAAAAGGAAAAAATGCCTTATTGAGTGAGGCTTACTATCAGGAGTATTGAAATGAACATTTTGTGCAAAACTTTAAAACGAAGCATGGTGGCAGGGGCATTTCCGCTGACTACATCTACAGCCTCCAAATAGGGAAAATCAAATGATTGCCAGCCTTGCCCATTCTTGTTTCCCCAAAGTCACACGCAAATCGTGGTTTGTTTATTTGCTATGGCTATCCTTTGCTTTTTTCACGATGTCGTTTGCTCATGCGGCGGGTAAGTCATCGACACGGGTTGATCCATCGAAATGGGTGGTGGTGAAATCAACGGCTAAAAAATACGGCTACTTCGATATAGTTAGCAAAAAAATAGTGATTCAGCCGCAGTTTGAGAATGCCAATGACTTTGCCGCCAATGGTTTGGCAAACGTTCAGGTCAATGGCAAATATGGCTATATCAATACCAGCGGCAAGCTAGTTATTCAACCACAGTTTGAGTCATTAGGTCTCCGTGGTGCTAATGGTTTCACAGGTGTTTATCTCAATGGCAAATGGGGATACATTAACGATCGCGGCAAAATAGTCATTCAACCACAGTTTCAGCGTTCGGGTGTCTTTGCCGCCAACGGCTTGGCAGCCGTTGTACTTGATGACAAATCTGGCTATATCAATGCCAGTGGCAAAATGGTTATTCAACCGCAGTTTGAGTGGGGCGAGGACTTTGCCGCCAACGGTTTAGCACGCGTTAAGGTCGATGGCAAATATGGCTACATCAATGCCAGCGGCAACTGGATAATTCAACCTCAGTTTGAGGGGGCTGGCGATTTTGCTGCCAACGGCTTGGCACTCGTTATGCTTAATGGTAAATGGGGCTATATCAATACCAAAGGTGCGCTAGTGATTCAGCCTCAATTTGAGAGTGCTGGTGCTTTTTCAGCCGAGGGCTTGGCGGGGGTTCTTGTTAGTGGTGAATGGGGGTACATCAATACCAGCGGTAAGTTGGTAATTAAACCTCCATTTGAATTCTCTTCTAATTTTGTCAACGGCTTGGCATATGTTCGGGTCAATGATAAATACGGCTACATAAATACTGATGGTGAATTGGTTATCCAGCCGCAGTTTAAATATAGTGCCGACTTTAACAGCCGAGGTTTAGCTGTTGTTGAACGCGGCGACGGCAGGTATTTCTATATCGACAAACGAGGAAACTGGGTAGCGTCTCTATATGTTGACAAAGAGGCAGAACAGCAAGCCAGAGAGCGCGAAGTAAGTTCAACGTGTGACGGTCTATATGTCGGAAAAACTGCCAAGAAAGAAGTTGGTTCTATGTTTGGAAAAGTTGAGGTAACACTCGAAATTACAGGCGTTGATAAATCTGCTGGACTGGTTTCGGTAAAAGTTGTGCGTGATACCTCTGGATCAGGTCTTTATGTGGGCGATACTCAAGAAACCTCATGCGCCACCTTTAGGAATCAAACGCACTAATCAGCACAAGGCGGATTCGCTGCAAGGCAATCCGCCATTTTTGCGCTAGGCATTTCATTCGTCCAATGCCTAGCGAGTTAATCAACAGGACGTGTTTGGGGGAGGAAAATATGGGATTTTTTAGTGATTTGAGAGAATCGCTGGACGATAAACGGCTTGACCAAGTTACTCAAATTTGTGAAAACAGTGGCTTGTACCCAGGCACTCATTCGGAATGCTGCGAGAGTTGCAAGCATGTTGTGAGGGGTAAGTGTGTTACGGGATTGGCATGTTCACAAAGAACCATGAAGGGCGGTGGTTATATGGTTACATTGGCTAATTATCGGTGTGATAGTTACCGTTATAACTAGTTGATTGTCCATGTTGTTGCTTGAAAATTTAGTATCTAACGAGGAGATTCATAATGAGTTTGATAGCAGGTTGTTCTTGCCCACAATGTAAAAAAGGCATGATGCAGTACACAGGGCGCGATAAAAATGGTCAGAATTCTTCTTACCAGCGCATTTTGCAATGCAATAGCTGCAAATGGGAAGCGACGGAGGATAAAGTGAGGAAGAATGATTAGAAAAACTCGGTAAGGCGGATTCGCTGCAAGGCAATCCGCCATTTTTTTGCTTCATTCGATGGTTTGCTGCGCAAACCCGCCCAACCCATCACACAAACCCCACTTCCAACTTTTTGCCCAACGCGGCGGCGTATTTGCGCAGGGTTGTCAGCGATGGCGAGCACATAAAGGAGTCAAAAAGGGTTCAGCATCGCAATATGTTTTCGCATTTCAATTCTCCTGTTCGCGGGGATGACGAATAAATCAGTGTCTCCTTAATCGCCCATTTGTTTGCTCGCCAGCCAATCCAACGCTCCCTGCCCCGCTTGTCGCCCACTGGCAAAACAGGCGGTGAGCAAATAGCCGCCTGTGGGGGCTTCCCAGTCGAGCATTTCTCCTGCGCAAAATACGCTGGGCAAATTGTGCAGCATCAGCTGTGCATTGAGCATTTCAAAGGTGATGCCGCCCGCGCTGCTAATCGCTTCATCCAGTGGACGGGGCGCGATCAGCTTTACGGGCAAAGCCTTAATGGCCGCCGCCAAGTGTTCGGGTTGCTCAAACGCCTCGCGGGATAAGCACTCGCGCAGCAACCCTGTTTGCACGCCTTTGAGATTGGCGCGACTTTGCAAATGACTGGAAATCGAACGTGAGCCGCGTGGATGCGCAACTTCAGCCAGGACGCGAGACAACGGTTTGTAGGGTGCGAGATCTATGTACAGGGGGCAAAGGGGTCAGCTTCGCATTATTTTTTCGCATTTCAATTCTTCTTTCAGAACCAAAAATCACCTTGGTCTTCGACGCGGTAAAGCGAACCCGCCGCAAGGCAACCCGCCACTTTCACCTCATTCGGCGGGTTGCTGCGCAAACCCGCCCTACCAACCCATCACACAAACCGCACTTCCAATTTTTTGCCCAATGCCGCTGCGTATTTACGCAGGGTTGTCAGCGATGGCGAAGGTTTGCCTGTGACAAGGGCATTTTCCAAGCGTGCGACGGCGGGGGCTTTTGTGCCCATGCGTTCGGCGACTTGGGCTTGGGTTAATCCTGCGGCTTTGCGCGCCGCTAAAATCGCATCCAACATCGGCATTTCTTCGCGTTCGATGCGGTCGTATTCAAGTTTAAATTCAGGGTCTTGCATCCATTGTGCGACCATTTCATTGTGGGTCAGGGTGGGGATGTCACGTTCAGCGTTCATGTTTAATCTCCTTTAAACGAGCTTCAGCAATCCGTCGCTCACTGGGCGGTGTTTTCTGGGTTTTCTTGACAAAACTATGCAGCATCACAATACGGCGACCGACTTGGGTGCAATAAAACACGCGGGCGATGCCTTCCGCGCCTTTCAAACGCAATTCAAACAAGCCGCCGCCAAAGGCTTCCGTATGTGGCTCACCTAAATTCGCACCATGCTCAATCATCCGCGCTGTCAACATGGCATAACGCACACGCAAGGTCATCGGCAATGCCGCGATTTCAAGCCGCACGGATTCACTAAAAAATTCGATGGTGTAGTTCATTTGGTAATTATAGCATTTATGTTATTTTTTGGCTCTATCACAAGTAGTCGTTGAAGTGGCAATTTTCAACAACATATAAAATTTAATTATTTGTTTAATAAGCAATATTGTTGCTAAAAAACACATTCAACACGCATCTGCGACAGAGCCTATTTTTTCTAACTTTGAATGCCGCCAAGTTTGACAGGGTGCGCAGGCGATCCTACTGATTGATTTGATGAGTAAAAGTCACCAATTGCGCTAACTTGGCTTTCGCCGCACCGCTGGCAAGGGTTTCAGCCGCTTTGGCGATACCTGCCGTCACACATAAAGCACATAAATGGTAGAGTGGAGAGCAGGCTCTAGCCTGCCCTCCCTCATCAAACCGTCTGACCACAGGGGCGACTTCTCCAATTCGTTTACGAGGCTACATCTAGGTTCACTTGCGTTACGGCCTGCTCTCTTGCTGTTTGGAAACTCACGACACCCTGTTACCATGATGCCGCTTCCTCATACTACTGTGGTGCACGGACAACTTCACAGACGGGACTCTAACCCGCTAGATTTACTGCTGTTACTGCGAACGGTCAGGTCTAGCATAATCATATTTCCTCAATTCCTTCTGCTGATTTCTTGGATTCAGACACTTTTACCCGCTGACTAAATGTGTCAACAAGCAAATCACATTGCGCCAGTCATTTGATTAAAAACAAATTTACCAGTGGCACAATAACGATTTCACCCTGCGCGGGCCAAGGCGTGCGATTACGCTACGCTAATCGCACCTACGTCCCTTTGACCCCTTGCTTTTTAGCCCTCTCCTAAGCGAGTGGCTTTTCATTCAGACATTCAGAAAAAATTGAGCTCTTCAGGAGATAAACCGAAGACGGCTTGTCGGGCTTCGATCGCTAGAAATAAACCGCCTGCAACCAGAATCGTCATTTGATGCTTCAAGGCATAAGCGGTTGCCATCTTCATCGCGGTTTCAATGTTGGCAGCACGTTGAATTTCCAGCTCTGGACGGTATTGTTTCGCCTGCTCATAGATAGTCTCAAGTGCTGCACCTCGGTGATAAGCGCGGGTGCAGATCACGGCATCAGCAATATCTAGCAAACCATTGGCAATTTTGGCAATCGCCTTGTTACCCGAAACGCCCAGTACCAATAGGATTTTTTGCCCCGCAAGGTTCTGTTTTACCGTCGCCACCAAGTGTTTAACGGCATCGGGCGAATGCGCAACATCAATATAAATCGGTGGGGTGTCGCTGATTTTTTCAAAACGTCCTGGCCAAACAACATCGGCAAAAGCAGTCGGCAATACGGATAAAAATTGTTGGACATCGACCTTGGGTTGATAGCGTTGGCACCAATACCAGCCTAAAACAATGGCGACTTGCAGATTACTGATTTGATGTTCACCGCTCAGACTGACTTTGACATTTTGCACCGAAGTCTGTTGAAAGTTAAAATCCAGCACCATGCCCTTTTCAGTCTGCTCCTGTTTAAGCAGTGGACAATGTTCGGCGGCAATCAATAAACGCAGTTGTTTGAGTGCGCAATAAGCCGCAATTTTGCGCACCAGTTCTGGGTTTGCTATTTTTCCCAAAACCAGTGTGCCGCCGTCAGGGCACAGGTCGATTTTGTTATAGGCAATTTCTTCGAGCGTGTCCCCCAGTAAGTCGCAATGCTCTAAATCCAGCGAGGTGAGCGCGACAAAATCCCCGTTGACAGCACGGGTTGAATCAAAGCGACCGCCTATGCCCGCTTCAAGAATCAGATTTTTAACAGGGTAATGGGAAAAATAATACAAAGCCAGCGCGGTAAAGGCTTCAAAGGCACCGAGTGTATCCTCAGGGTGTTGCGTTAAATACTGTTGTTGATAGTGTTCAAACCAAGTGCAAGCTTCGTGCAAACTTTCGTCACTGATGTCCTGACCGTTGACACTTATCCGTTCATTGAATTTGAATAAATGCGGCGAGGTAAATAAGCCGTGATCAATTGCCAGTGCGCCCAGTAGATGGCTCAAATAACGAGAAGTACTGCCTTTGCCATTTGAACCTGTCACTTTGATGGCATTAAACGCGGGTTCAAGATGCTCGATGACGACCTGCACTCTTTGCAGTCCCATGCTTGCGCCAAATTTAGCTTGCGCGATTAAGCGGTTAATATCCATGCTGTAAAAATGCCTGACGGGCAGTGGCGGCTAAAAAAACGGAACCCGCAACGATAATGCAAACGTCTTGGTTTTGATAATAGCGTTGTAAATAAGCCAAGCCTGCATCAGGAGATTGAAAACAGGGTTGGACTTCAGGTAACACCGTTTGTAGAGTTTGCGTGGGAATGGCTTTATAAAACCCCTCGGTAAGATAAACCATATCGGACAACGTGGCTAATTTTTGCAGACCTGTGCGAAAGTCTTTATCGGTGGAAAAACCGCACAGGACAACGCGCTGCGCTTTTGGAATCAAGCTCTCTAGGGCGTGGGTCAACGCTTCCAAAGCGTGTAAATTATGCGCCACATCAAACAACACGGCGGGCGAACCTGGGTAATATTCCATCCGCGCTGCCCACTGGCAGTTTTGAATGCCTTGCAACGAGGCTAACTGATGGACTAGCCCCGCGCGATACAGGCACTCAAACAGGCAGGCCGCGACCGCAAAATTTTGTAGTTGGAATGCGCCTAACAGCGGCAATGCCAGTGGCAACTTTTCGCCATGGCAAGAAAAGTTAAAGCGCGTGCCGTGCAAACCGATGGTTGCATCACTGATGTCGGCGGATGCGATTTTGAGCGTGACACCTCGCGGCGTACAGTCGTTTGCCAGCACGGACAGCAAGGGTTCGGCAAGGGTTTCGCTCACCACCAGCGTGCTGTTATCGCTCGCAATACCCGCTTTGTCGGCGGCAATTTTTTCTAGGGTATCGCCTAATAAGGACAAGTGATCTAACGCAATCGAGGTAATGGCACTGTAGTGGGCATTTAAAAAATGACTGGCATCGTTATAACCGCCTATGCCTGTTTCGATGACCGCAAAATCAACCTTGTGAATGTTAAATAAACGTAAGGCGATCACCAGCAAGCACTCAAAAAAAGTCAGGCGATAAGTCTCGCCGTAGTTTTCGCTAAAGCTTAAAAATTCGCCATGCAACTGTTGCGCTTGCTGTTCGATGCTCGTTAAAGATACGGACTGTTGATTGATGCGTATGCGTTCACTGACACAGATTAAATGTGGTGAGGTAAACAAGCCGACCGTTTTACCATCCGCCATCAAACTGCTTTCCAGCATACTGCAAACGGAGCCTTTACCATTGGTGCCAGTGATCTTGATGAGCGTGCATGCTTCAGGAACGTCATAAAGCTGCAAAAATAACGGAAACCGCTGATACATCAAGCGGCGATCCGTGCCTGATGCGGCGGCTTCATACAAGCGTTGTAAAAAAGGCGGGAAAGAACAGGTCATTATCCAGGATAGGTTAAAACATGCTGGTTTTTAAGCGTCATATAGCTCATGGTTTCAAGTCCCGTGACGGGTAAATGATTACGCAAACGCGCATGACAAAAATCACTTTGGACGCTGTCAGCAATAAACAAAATCTGGCAGTTAGCTTCGGTGATCGTCAAGCGGCAGAATTGATCGGCAAAATACGCCATTTGTAAATCTAATAAGCGGGCAATCAAGTCTTGATACTTGCTATTGATATTCAGCCCAGACAATTCGGCGATCATATAATTGACATCCAGCCTATCATCCGCGTTGGTTTCGGCAATAATGTAACAGATTTTGTCTAGGGCTTTTTTATCCTCACTCAAGTTTTCCAGCAGCCCCTCGGCTAACAAGAATTTCAGGCTTTTCACAACCGTTGATTTTTTTCCCAATAAAAAGTCACTAGGTCGCCAATGCGCGTGAGGGTAATAAACACGAATCACCTGTTTACGGTCAATATGCCAAAACAGATTTTTAATCAGGCTGTTGACGAAAACGGTTTTGCTTTGCAGTTGCTCGGCGAGCATAGGGATGCCTTCGCCTTCAAACAGGATAAAACCTTGCTCAGCGATCACGGGTGCGACATCACGTTGATAAATATCACCAAATAAGACCGACTCATGCGGGCAACTTGCCGTGAGTGCATATTTCAAGCCTAGCGTTTGTCCGTGCTGGTCAATTAGTAGCGGTTGAGCGGTGAGCATGCTAGGTGTCTGAGCATTTTTCGTGCCTGTCGTAAGGGGGATTAGCGGATCGTGACGGATAAAAACGCTACGTCAACCGCAAAAAGAAGGCAAGAAGGATAGGAAATTCAGGCGCACAAGTCAATGTGTTTTTGGTGACCATGCCCTAGGCTATCTCATTTGCATTTTGCAAAGGGGTCAATAAGCAAATCGCATTGCGCCAGTCATTTGATTGCACAACAAATTTACAAGCGGTGCAATAACGATTGCGCCCTACGCGGGTTCATTTACCGTGCCATTTCCCGTTTGCGCATTCTCCAAGCGTCCCATGCTGCCAAGATGCAGATGACGAGGTAAGTACCTGCGGTATAGAAGATCATTCGCGAAGATATTGCGGCCAAAGTTTGCCAGACAGTCCAGACAACAGGAATCACCGACATCAATGCGAGCAGCCATATTACGAAAAATACAAGTGCGGTACCGCTGCGACGCTGTATCCACTGCCCTAGCCCTGGAATCAGAAACGAGGCGATGGTTTGAGCAATCGCATTTTTGTTGGATAGTGCCATGGCGGGCGGGGCTTGATGGGCGGGTTTTCCCCAATTCGTTTCGCTCACTGCTTGAGCATCGAACAGGCTGGTTTGCAGCAGAGTTGAGATGCGTCGGGTTGTTTGTGCCGAGTGAGTATAGCCAGTCAATGAGGTGCCATCCTTAAATTCAATGCGCGTGATGACCCCGACAATGCCGAGATACCGCTGTACTTTTTGCATCCAGGTCATCTCATGTGCATCGAGCATCCGCTGGCGCAAAATTTCTGCGCGCGGATATTCACGATCCAGCGTTCGATCTCTCAAGTTGACCACAAACACTAAGAGCCGTTGATTGGTTAACACCAGCCAGTTCGCCCCTTTGCTTGCGTGAATGAACATCCATGTTTCTTGGGGAAACTCGTCAGGACGGCGTAATCGCCAAAAAGCGGCATCCGTTTGCAGAAGCTGTACAGCCCTTTGGTTGAAAATCGCTTCAATGGCAGGGTTATCTTCGTTCCGTTTAACCTTGCGGTGTACCTGTATGGCGGCCAAAATCAACACCAATTGAAGCACTAAAAATACCGCCAGCGGTGCTACTGGAGACACTATGCTTAACGGTGACCATGCGTTAAGTAACAGTGCGAACGAGACAAAAAGAGCCAACATCAAAATGAGTGGCGAAAATAATTTAATACCAGCCTTGGATCTGGCTAGGGCAGACAGTATGGGTGTCCCTAATTGAGACAAGTCCACGTTTAGCTCCGCTAGCACTTGGGCTTTTTCCAACATCTGCGCACGCAGTGCAAAGGCAAAACCTGTCAAAAACAAAGCCATCGCACCCGCAAGATAAACATAGTAGCGAATTGTCAGGCTGAGACGACGCTCTAAAGAAGCGGCGAATTCAGCCTGAACCTGCGCATCACCGAAGTCATCCATCGGGGTGCGAGTATCCGCGTAACGCTTGATTGCATAGCTTGCGCCATCGACCATCAGCAGCTCATTTCCATGCCATTTGGTACCGCGCGGCTCGGTTGCGCTGGTCGCTGGATAATCCAGCTGGCTGCCATCGCTAAAAATATCGGAAACTCGCCCTTTGGTCATGCCGTTGGCAAAACGGACGAGGGTTACCAGCGGTCGGGTATTCGTGACCGCAGATGGCTTGCCCTGAGATGGGATTGCCATGCCTAGGAACTCCCAACTACCGCAATTTGAGGAAAGTTGTATGCGCGATTTCTCGATTAAAGTGTTGCCATCAAGTTCGACTAGTTGCTGTCTATTAGTATCTGTCGTCCATAAATGATCGGCCGACCACCACAGCCCGTTCGTAAACACATATGTGTCTGGCTTGGTGCGCGCCAAAAAACGCCCTGATTTGTCAAATACCGCAACCACATGACCGCCGTCCGTTGCGATAGCGACTCGCCCATCTTGGTGAAAAGCGTAGTTAATCGCGTTTTTGACGTGATTCCCCAAATCGCTTTGCCATTGCGGCAGCAAGCGCGATTTGATATGTGCGGTTTCTGGGTCTAGAAAGTACAAAGTGGGATCGTTGCGTGTCTGGGCGACCATCTGCCCATTCGGGTGAAGGACAAGATTACCGATGAGCCCCCCCACGCCAAGTGCGGCGGAATCAACTATCGCAAGTCGTTTGCCACGGGCATCCAGATGCCACAGCGCATCCTCCACACTGACCCAGACTGACTGATCGGGCAGCACCACCAATGCAGACGGGCCTTGAATCCCTACCCGTTTGTTTTCTGCCAAAATCGCGCCCGCCACGCACCCAAGTGCCAATAGCATCAGCAGCACCGAGATGACTTTCAAAAACTTGATCGACATTCATTTCATCCGTTAAAAAGGCAGAACACTAAGCGAAGTGCATCGCACCAATTGTTTGATTGCACAACAAATTCACATGCGGCGCAATAACGATTGCGGGCTACGCGGGCAGGCTTGTAATGGGTTTTCGTAGGTGCGAATTTATTCGCACGCTTTTGATTTTCCCCGTCACCGTCGAAAACTTGCCACGCCAGCATAGGGTGTCAATAAACGAAGCGCATTGCACCAATTACTTGATTGCACAACAAATTCACATGCGGCGCAATAACGATTGCACCCTACGCGAGCTGGCTTGTAATGGGTTTTCGTAGGTGCGAATTTATTCGCACGCTTTTGATTTTCCCCGTCACCGTCGAAAACTTGCCACGCCAGCATAGAGTGTCAATAAACGAAGTGCATCGCACCAATTACTTGATCGCACAACAAATTCACATGCGGCGCAATAACGATTGCGCCCTACGCGGGCTTGGATCGGATTTATTCCTTGGCGTAGGAATATTCTGTTTCATCATCTCTCTTAATTTTCGCCATAGCTCTGAATGAACTCATGGTCTCTGGACTAAGCCGAGTCTCAAGTTGACGGTCACAATCTGCCGCAAAGTGCTTGATATCGGTCTCCCTTACAACGCGGGTCGTTTCGTCCAGAATGCAATTCGGTAAGAGTTCCCGAAGGTCATGAAAGTTGATCCCCACAACAGTGGCGACCCGAGGATTTCTGGACAACTCCACCAACGCCCTGAAATGCTTCTGATACAAGTACAGATCAATATCGGAGCCCAGCAAATAGAATCGCCCGAAGATGATACGTTCTAAGAATGATGATTTGGGTGATTCATAGTTGGGGCGCATCTTTTTCGAATATTGCAGTCCGACCACGATGCCTGAACCGTGTTGCGCCAAATGCACAGCCAAGTCTTCATGAACCTGAATCATTTCCCTTTTTGACACCTTCCCCATGAAGTCATTAGACCAAAGCAACTCGCCGTAAACTAACGGGCATCCCTTGTCTATACAATAAAAATCCCACCTGTCGACAAGATGCGCCTTTCTGAAACAGACACCCATTGCAATAGTGTTCCCTGCAAGGCGAATGTCACACAAATCGAGCTTAGAATACTTCCAATTGCGATATGCGAGGCATTCATCGTAAAAAGACTGCAATAAAGCCAATATCTCTCTTGCGTCATCAACTCCACGCAGAAACTGGTAGACAACAAGGCGCGGCACGAACATAGCTAGAATTTCCCTTTTGAAAGACCTTTTGCGATTACGAGTGCTCGCCATGTCCAGTGGTAGCAATTCGCAGAATTCAGGTTATAGAAGTCTGGTACACACACAAAAGGGGGTAGGTCTTTCGTTATCATAATTCCCTCAATTTCTGCTGCTGATTTCTTGGATTCACACACTTTCACCTATCGACTGACAGTTGTGTAATGTAATGACGTAGGTGCGATTAACGCAGCGTAATTGCACAAACACCCCACCACCTCCCAAATAGAACACATTTTCCAGGCACCGTAAACCCTGTTCAATTTTAGCCAGCAATTCTCAATTCAAAATTTTCAGTGTGTAAATGTACTCAATACACCGCCGTAGGTCGGTTTTTAACCTGACGATGACGTGAAAGTCGGGATAAATCCCAACCTACAGCAGCCGAGGCGTGGGGTGCAGTTCTTCCAGCCAATCCAACACTCCCTGCCCCGCTTGTCGTCCACTGGCAAAACAGGCGGTGAGCAAATAACCGCCTGTGGGGGCTTCCCAGTCGAGCATTTCTCCTGCGCAAAATATGCTGGGCAAATTGTGCAGCATCAATTGTGCATTGAGCATTGCAAAGGTGATGCCGCCCGCGCTGCTAATCGCTTCATCCAGTGGACGGGGCGCGATCAGCTTTAAGGGCAAAGCCTTAATCGCCGCCGCCAAGTGTTCGGGTTGCTCAAACGCCTCGCGGGATAAACACTCGCGCAGCAGCCCAGTTTGCACGCCTTTGATGTTGGCACGACTTTGCAAATGACTGGAAATCGAACGTGAGCCGCGTGGATGCGCAACCTCAGCCAGGACGCGGGACAAGGGTTTGTTGGGGGCTAAGTCTATGTACAGCGTCGCCTCGCCATGCGCGGCAATTTGATCGCGCAACGGTGCGGACAAGGCGTAGACTAACCCGCCTTCCACGCCCGTCGCCGTCACCATCAAATCGCCCTGTTTACGATGGACATTACCCGCCAAATCGGTCGTGGACACCGTCACCGCCTTTAACGGTTGCCCCGCAAATTTCTCGCTAAAGTGCGGTGTCCAGCCCACATCGAAGCCACAATTGGCGGGCTGTAAAGGGGCGACGGCAATCCCGCGCTGGGTGAGCAATGACACCCATGCCCCATCCGAACCAAGCCGCGCCCAACTGCCGCCGCCCAATGCCAGCACCACCGCATCGGCATGTACCACGACCTCGCCTTGTTCGCCTTCAAAACGCAGGCCATGCGCATCATCCCAACCGACCCAGCGATGGCGCATATGGAAACGCACACCCGCCTCGCGCAAACGATGCAACCAAGCGCGCAACAGCGGCGCGGCTTTCATTTCGGTGGGAAAAACCCGCCCCGAACTGCCCACAAAAGTAGAGATGCCCAGCCCTTGTATCCAAGCGCGCAGCCTATCTGGCGTGAAGGCTGCTATCATCGGCTGAAGCTGGTCGCGGCGTGTGCCATAGCGGGAGAGAAAATCCGCTAGCGGTTCGGCGTGGGTAATGTTCATCCCGCCCTTGCCCGCCATCAGAAATTTGCGCCCCACCGTGGGCATGGCATCATAAACCGCCACCCGCACGCCACCCTGAATCAACACTTCCGCCGCCATCAACCCCGCAGGTCCGCCGCCGATGATCGCGACTGTTTTATCGTGAAATTTGTGTGGCAAGGGGTGATTCCATTTCAAAATTTTAAAATATCGTAGGGTGCGCCGTGCGCACCCTGGTGCAGGGAATGCACCATACAGCTTTGATTAAACAAGGGATTTATGTATGTACGAATTCATTCGTACATCGCCCGAGAGGGCGAATCACCCCATCCCCACCCCAACCCTCCCCTTGAAGGGGAGGGAGCTTTGTTTCACCCACTGTAAATCACATATTCATGCCCGTCCAGATTTTACGATACGCCGCGAGCAAGCGTTGGTGCATGTCGCTGCCTTCCATATTCGCGCCCAGTGAGCACAGCCCAAAGAACTGCGCTTCGCCACTCAATAATTGCTGTGCCGTCAGCAACGTTTCTGCGCCATACAATAGCTGCAAGTTTGCTGAGTAAGGTGCAACGGAATCCGACTCTGTCAGCTCTTGGAGTTGCACCAGATGGGCGATGCAGCGATACACACGGGCGCGGGCTTCGTTTAAATGCCCCAGTTGGCTAATCCACAAACACCCTTCGAGGATGGCTTCTTCGTCGCCCACTGCCAGTGCCAACAAGGTTTTCAGCTCCCCGACCCGCAAGGTCGCCCAATCCGTTCCTGCATCTGCTGCCAACCCAATTAAGGTCGTAACCGCAAGGTTATCCGCCAGATCTAAATCGAGCAACGTATCGAGCAAGTCATTGCACTCGTCTTCGTCCAATTCTTGCACGCGCAGCAAGGCAGGGCGCACCAGATTGCCCACGGTATTGTTTTGCCATTGCAGCTCTTCAATCGGATAAATTTCTGACATGCCTGGCACAAAAATGCGGCAAGCATACACATCCAGATGGGTGAAATCTGCGACGTAAATGTCGTGTCCACTGGCGTGGATGGTCTCGACGCACCAACGATAATCTTCTTCCGTGGTCGTGCCGAAGTTCCAATCTACAAATTCAAAATCGGGCGTATTGCGCAAAAACTCCCAGCTAATCACGCCACTGGAATCGACAAAATGGATTTCCAAATTCTGCGCATCGGCGATTTCGTCTTTATCAAAACCAGGGGCAGGGAAATCTTTTAGCGTGCCCAAGGCGCGACCTTGCAACAACTCGGTCAGCGCACGTTCCAACGCGACTTCAAAGCGGGGATGCGCGCCAAAGCTGGCGAAGCAACCTTGGTCATGTGGATGCAGCAGCGTGACATTCATCACAGGATACTTGCCGCCCAAGGACGCGTCTTTGACCAAAATACCGTAGCCTGCGGCGCGCAAACCCGCGATACCCGCAGCAATACGCGGGAAACGCGCAATCACGGCTTCTGGCACATCGGGTAAACAAATACAGTCGCGGATAATGCGGAACTTGATGTCGCGCTCAAAAATCTCCGCCAAGGCTTGGGTGCGCGCTTCCATCAGCGTGTTGCCCGCCGACATGCCGTTGCTGACATACAAATTGCCGATCAGATTGACGGGGAAAAGCACGGTTTTGCCATCGCGCAAGCATTGGTAAGGAATGGCACAAATCCCGCGTTCCGCATTGCCCGAATTCAAGTCGATCAACTGGCTTGCTAATACGCCGCCTTCGGGGTTGTAGAACTTTTGCAGCTTAGGGGTGAGCAGCTTGGCTGGCCACTTATCGCCTTTGACGGGAAACCATTGCTCGTTCGGGTAATGCACAAACTCGCCGTGGCTAATCGTTTCGCCCAAATAGAAATGCGTCCAAAAATAATTGGTGCTCAAGCGTTCAAAAAACTCCCCCAGCGCACTGGCACGCGCCGCCAATTCTGACCCGCCCTTGCCGTTGCTAAACAGCCGAGGACAATCGTGGTCGCTCACATGCACCGACCAGATATTCTCAATTTCATTCAGCCAAGAACGCTCCTCGACGTGAAAACCAAGTGCTTCCAATTTGGCGTGCAAGGTGCGAATAGAGGATTCCAGAGAAGCGTCTTTGCTGGGGATAAAGGTTTCGTTGTTCGTTGCGGCAAGGGTCATGTCGGTCTCGTGGGGGCGGTTAAGTGGTAGTCGTTAGCTGCTAGTTGTTAGTTGGTAATAGAGAAGGTCGAAAAGGCGCATCTGCCGCATCCTATCACGGCAAACACGCCACGAAAAGCACGTCATCTCCTCGCCGCTGCCCAACAAAAAACCCCGCTTGCGCGGGGTTTCAAGGGTAAAGCTAAACTGCAACGATTACATCATGCCGTCCATACCACCCATGCCGCCGCCCATACCGCCAGCCGCTGGTTTGTCTTCAGGCAATTCAGCCACCATACATGCCGTGGTCAGCATCAAGCCTGCGATAGACGCAGCGTTTTGCAACGCGGTACGGGTGACTTTGGTAGGATCTACCACGCCCATTGCCAACATGTCGCCGTATTCGCTGGAAGCCGCGTTGTAACCGTAGCTGCCTGTGCCTTCCAGCACTTTGTTTACGACCACAGAAGGTTCGTCACCTGCGTTTTGCACGATGGCGCGCAAAGGTGCTTCCATGGCGCGCAACACGATGGTGATGCCTGCGTCTTGGTCGTGGTTGTCGCCTTTCAGTTGGGCAACCGCGACTTTAGCGCGCAGCAATGCCACGCCGCCGCCAGGCACAATGCCTTCTTCCACCGCTGCGCGAGTCGCGTGCAATGCGTCTTCTACGCGGGCTTTTTTCTCTTTCATTTCAACTTCGGTGGCTGCGCCGACTTTGATGACTGCAACACCGCCCGCCAATTTGGCTTTGCGTTCTTGCAGTTTTTCTTTGTCGTAGTCGCTGGAAGATTCTTCCATTTGCTTGTTGATTTGAACGATGCGACCTTTGATTGCGTCTTCTACGCCTGCGCCGTCGATGATGATGGTGTTGTCTTTACCCACTTCGATGCGTTTGGCTTGACCCAACATGGACAAATCAGTTTTTTCCAAGGTCAGACCGACTTCTTCCGCAATCACCGTGCCGCCAGTCAAAATCGCGATGTCTTCCAACATGGCTTTACGACGGTCACCAAAACCTGGGGCTTTGACCGCAACGGTTTTGAGGATGCCGCGAATGTTATTGACCACCAAGGTTGCCAAGGCTTCGCCATCTACGTCTTCCGCGATAATCAGCAAGGAACGACCTGTTTTGGCGATTTGTTCCAATACGGGCAGCAAGTCACGGATGTTGGAGATTTTTTTGTCGTGCAACAACACGAATGGGTTTTCCATCAGTGCCAATTGGCGATCTTGGTTGTTGATGAAGTAAGGCGACAAATAGCCGCGATCAAACTGCATCCCTTCCACGATGTCCAATTCATCTTCCAAACCAGAGCCATCTTCAATGGTAATCACGCCTTCTTTGCCCACTTTGTCCATTGCTTCAGCGATTTTTTCGCCGACTGCGGTGTCAGAGTTCGCGGAAATCGAACCGACTTGAGCGATTTCTTTGCTGGTGGTGCAAGGTTTGGAAATGGCTTTCAATTCCGCCACGGCTGCCACCACGGCTTTGTCGATGCCGCGTTTCAAGTCCATCGGGTTCATGCCAGCAGCAACGAACTTCATGCCTTCCATCACGATGGATTGTGCCAACACGGTTGCGGTCGTTGTGCCGTCGCCCGCGACATCAGAAGTCTTGGAAGCGACTTCCTTGACCATTTGCGCGCCCATGTTTTCAAACTTGTCTTTCAGTTCAATTTCTTTTGCGACGGATACGCCGTCCTTGGTGATGGTAGGCGAACCGTAGGAACGATCCAACACCACGTTACGACCTTTAGGGCCCAGTGTTACCTTGACTGCATCTGCCAGAATGTTTACCCCAATCACCATTTTCGCACGCGCTGCGTCATGGAATTTTACGTCTTTTGCTGCCATGGTATTTCTCCTGAAATTCTTCTAATTATTTGATTAAATTACGCTTCAACTACGCCGATGATGTCATCTTCGCGCATGGTCAATAATTCTTGGCCGTCCATTTTGAAGGATTGACCAGCATATTTTCCGAACAAAATGCGGTCGCCGACTTTCACGTCCATGGCGCGTACTTTACCGTCATCGCCCACTTTGCCATTGCCCACGGCAACGATTTCGCCTTGATCGGGTTTTTCAGCCGCTGCATCAGGAATGAAAATCCCCGAAGCGGTTCTACGTTCTTCTTCCATACGTTTAACAATCACACGGTCGTGCAAAGGACGAATTTTCATATTGAGTCTCCTAAAATTAGGTTAATAAAGGGTGGTAAAGGTTAGTACACCCTACCAACGAGTGCCAAGATTAGGGCGAATGGATAGATTTCAAGTGCGATAGACTGATTTTCTACTAGAAAAACACGTCAGAAGCACAATGAGTAGCAAAATAGTGAGGCAATTGTCTGGTCGCGCGCTTAAACACTGTTAATGTTTGCACAAATAATCCTTGCTTAACGCGAGCAAGTCGTTCGTTTGTAGTTGTAGCCCGTATGCAATACGGGAAGCATCTATAATGTAATGACAACTTAGCCGTGCCGCATCAATAACGCCCAAACTGCTTTTTCTGTAAACGCATCAACTTGGCAAAATCCGTCACCACCTGCACCGCAAACGCCCGCTCGGTATCGTCCAGTCCATTAAGCAACTCTTCTAACACCAACACCTGATCCTGTTTGCGATACGAACACGGGCGCAGCAACGATTCCACCGAGCAATTCAACGCATCCGCCAACGACACCAAGCGCGTCAAAGACGGCGTGATATTCCCTGTTTCAATCCGCGACATACTTTCCTGCTCAATCCCCAACTTTTCCGCCAACTCCGCTTGCGTCAAACCAATCGCTTTTCGACGCGTCGCCACCAACGCCCCCACCGACTTCGCCAGCTTGGTTTTATTTGTTTTTAGCTCGTTTTCCACTACATCGCTCCACGTCATTATTTGACGTGAAGTGTCGGGGGAATGGCTTTGAGCAAGAATGATGCAATAGGTCATAAGAAGACTCAATAAATCATTCAAATCAATGTCGTAAGCAATGATTATGGCAAGGTAATACAACGAGTCGGCTTTCGCCGAAATTTAGGCAGTTTTCAACATAAAGGAAACAACATGAAATACTTACGCAAAACGCTGGAGTTTGGCTTCAGCGCAACGATACTCAGCACCTTACTGCTGACGGCGTGTGGTGGCGGTGGTGGTGCAGCGGTAGCAGCCAATCCAGCGGCTGCGGGCGGTACAACAGTCACCCTCACGCCCGTCAAAGGGAAGTTTGAAGGTAAATGTGTCGTGTCCATTAGCAACACAGCAGGCGCAACCTTGTTTACAGGCACACAAACCATCAATCCCAATGGCACAACGACTGTCACGTTGCCCGCTGGTTCAACGGGGCCGTATCTTGTGAGCATTCAAGGGGATGCGACAGGCACGCAATGTTTGTATTTCAACGATAATGCCGCGAATCCGCGCTTGATAGCGATGGGCGCAAGCGAATCTTTGAACGCCTTGGTCTCAACGAATGACCTCACCGCCGCCTCAGGCGTAGCGATCACTTCATTGTCCGAAATGGCGTACCAAGCCGCATCGGCTATTCATGGCGGTCATTTGCGCAATTTAACCGAAAACAGTCCAGAAATCGCTCAAGGCATTGCGGCTGCGGTCAGTTTGGCAGGTTTAACAGGCGCGTCTGCGGTTGCCAGTATTTTCACCCCTCCTCGCACGATTCCCGCATCAGGTATCGCAGCAAATGATGATCTGGGTAGAACACTGGTCAATATCGCCAATATCAATGCCACAAAACCGATGGATGCGATTCGCCTGATGTCATACCACGCGCAATCTGCCGTGGGTGTGCCGCCCTCCGCTTCTGCGGTCGCAGCATTATCGCCCCTTAACTTTGTGGGGCAAGGTCAAGCGTTTGGTTTGCAAATTCAGGCGAATAAGCAAGCTGCGGCTTCGGCGGTGGTGAATGCAGGGAATGTCGCGTCGTTTTTAGCTGCCATCACGTCGGCAAGTGGGGTGGGCAGTTTTAGCTTTGGATTGTCATCACCAATGAATAGCTTCCCTGCATATGGTGAGCTTGATACCGCAACCCTAATGAATGGCGTTTATAGTGTCGTTGTCGGGGCTAAAGATTTGATTGGGGGGGCTTGGACTCCACAAGTTCCCACAGGTTTTGTGTTGACACCGCGTGGTTGGACTCCCAGTGCTCAACAGAAGACCACCTTCACCATGAATCCAGAAGGCACAGCACATGCTATTCAGGAAGGCTTTGGTGTTATGAATGTGATCATTACTAGGCAGAGTTTGACAGGCGTGTCATTTGCTTCCGCAGTGGTTGCAGCTGGGCAGCAAAATTCACCTCTCAATACCACTGGCGGATTAAATGCCAATGGTCAACTGGTGTTGGATGCCAGCGGTGTACCCACTGCCGCGAATATCGTCCCCACGGGGTCATTCACAGCAGGGGCTGTTGCCTACAATACGATGGAAGTGGCATCTGCTGTAACCTCTCAAGATATTTACGAAGTGCAGGCGAATCCATCTAATACTGTTAATGCGGTGAATACGGGAACACAATTAACCGCATTGCCAGCGGCTGGAACTGCGTTCTGTACCTACAATAACACAAGGTATATGCAGCCCAGTGCAACGGTTGCAGGTGCATACGATATGTTTGACTTGATGGCTCAAGGGGGTGGTTTGAACGTAGGTGGAGCTTGCGCACTCCCTGCGGGTTCCGTTCCTTTCCGTACCGTCAAACCCGTCACGGTTACCGTCAATGGCATGACGATGATGAAATTTGCTATTTCTCCCACCTATGCGGATGTGATTACGGTTGTTAGCGGCAAACCAGGTGTGCCGAATGGTGTGTATCTTGTTTTCTACCGTCCAAAAGGAACGCTTAATGGTTCTAACAAGTCATGGCTCAATTACTCCGCCTTCCAACAACTCTTCACTGCATTAGGGTTGCCGTTGTTCTAGCCCCTAAACCTCATCCCGCTGGCTAACGTGAGCGGGCTTCACCCTAAACCGATCACTTGCGTGGTCGGTTTTTTATTGCGCGATAGCTTTTTACAACACCCTTCGCGCAATTTGTGCGCTCCTACATCATCGCGTAGTGAGTAGGGTGGATAAGCGCAGCGCATCCACCATTTTTTATAATCAATTCAGGTGGATGCGCGCAGCTTATCCACCCTACCGCTCTGTTTTTGCCTATTATTTTGCTCACTGACCAATCAAAATACCCGAAAACTTAGGTGCAGGTACTTATCGTGCGCACTTCACGCCATCTGCAACTGTAATCGCAAAAAGGCGGGGGCGGCTTCGTTGGTGTCGAAGGTGACGAATTCCCATGCTTCGTCATCGGCTAAGACGGCGCGTAGCAGGGCGTTGTTGAGGGCGTGTCCTGATTTATAGCCTGAGAAGGCTCCGATGACGGGATGGCCTAGCAAATACAAATCACCAATGGCATCCAACACTTTGTGTTTGACGAATTCGTCTTCAAAACGCAAGCCGTCGGGATTGAGCACGCGGTAGTCATCCATGACGATGGCGTTATCCAAGCTGCCGCCCAGTGCCAAGCCTTGCGCACGCATCATTTCGACATCTTGCATAAAGCCAAAAGTACGGGCGCGGCTGATGTCGTGAATATAGGCTTGCTCGCCCAAGTCTATGACGACATGCTGTTTGGTATGAGCAAAGACAGGATGGGCGAAGTTGATGGTGAAGGTCAGCTTGTAGCCGTGATAAGGCTCAAAACGTACCCATTTATCGCCGTGGTGGACTTCGACTAACTTTTTGATACGGATGAATTTTTTAGCGGCGGACTGTTCGGTGATGCCCGCTGATTGCAACAGGAAGATAAACGTACCCGCGCTGCCGTCCATAATGGGGACTTCGGGACTGTCTAAATCTATGTAAATGTTGTCCACCCCTAGCCCCGCCAAGGCGGACATCAAATGCTCGATAGTGGCGACGCGCGCGCCGTCTTTTTCCATACAGGTGGACAGGCGGGTGTCATTGACCAAATCGGCACGCGCAGGGATTTGGATCACGGGTTTGGTATCCACGCGACAAAACACAATGCCTGTGTTAATCGGCGCGGGGCGTAAACCGAGGGTTACTTTTTGACCGCTGTGTAGACCAACACCCGTCACACGGACGGCAGTTTTGAGCGTGCGTTGTTTGACCATTTCAGATAGGTATAAAGTGCAGCCGACCAGCCCTCTGCCGTTTTGGCATAAATATCTACACAACGCTTTCCATTTCACCACATTCCCTCCCCCTAGCAGGGGGAGGGTTAGGGTGGGGGTAGAAATCGCAGCACTTATGCAAACTTTCAACCCCCATCCCAGCCTTCCCCCTGCCAGGGGGAAGGAGTAGGCTTGCTAGTATTTTAGTAGATACCTATGCCATTTTGAACTGAGGGATCACGGCATTGAGCCTGTTAATCAGTCTGTTTGCGTAAAAAAGAAGGAATGTCCAAGGTTTCCATGCCTGCTTTTTCCATCGCTTCGATTTGCTCACGACGACCTGTTCTAAACGCCGTTGGGGTTTCCAAGCGATTGCTCACAGGCGGGGGTTCTGCTGCACGCACGGGTGGTTGAGGCGCGGGCGCGCTGGCAGGGTGTGGAGCATGGTGCGCATGAGGCGCGTGGTGAGCGCTTGCTTCACCTTTTGGATGTGGATGTTTCGTCAGCGCGGAAGGACTCAATCCTGTCGCAACGACCGTCACACGTAAATTATCGCCCATGCTTTCGTCGAACACCGAGCCGATAATGACCGTGGCTTCTTCTGCGGCAAATTGCACGCATTCCATCACGTCATCGACTTCTTTCAAACGCAAATTGCTAGAAGAGGTAATGTTGACCAACACACCCCGTGCACCTGACATATCCACGTCTTCTAGTAACGGGCTGGCAATGGCTTTTTCAGCGGCATCGCGGGCGCGGTCAGGTCCTGAAGCCACGCCTGAACCCATCATCGCCATACCATTTTCAGACATCACCGTGCGCACGTCTGCGAAATCGACGTTAATCAAGCCTGGTACATTGATGACTTCGGCAATGCCTGCCACCGCGCCTTGCAACACGCCATTGGCGGCTTTAAAGGCTTCGGGCAAGGTCACGTCACGCCCCAACACTTCCATCAGTTTGGAGTTAGGCACGACAATCAGCGAATCTACGTGTTCGGTCAATGCCTCAATCCCTGCTTTGGCATAACGCATCCGATTGCCTTCGTAGGCAAACGGTTTGGTGACCACCGCAACGGTTAAGATATTAAGTTCTTTGGCAATTTGCGCCACGATGGGTGCGGCTCCTGTGCCTGTCCCGCCGCCCATGCCTGCGGTAATAAACACCATATTCGCGCCCATCACCATTTCTTTGATGCGATCGCGATCTTCTTCTGCCGCTGCTTGACCCACCGAAGGTCTAGCCCCTGCACCCAATCCCTTGGTGATGTTCGCGCCAATTTGCAATTGGATAGTCGCTTTGCTGCGACGTAGTGCCTGCGCATCGGTATTGATCACGATAAACTCGACACCTTGCATGCCTTGCTCGATCATATGATCGACCGCATTGCCACCGCAGCCACCCACACCAATCACCTTGATCACAGCGTCCTGACTTTGTGATTCCATGATTTCAAACATTGCTGCCTCCCGAAAAATTTGCTAATAACTGATTCATAATGTGTGTCAGGCTAAAAACTGCCGTAAAACCAAGCTTTCATTTTTGCCCAAACATCAACAAAATGGGTTGATTTGGTTTGAGTTTCTGGTTTATTTTGGTAATGTTCCAGACTATACAACAATAAACCCACGCCCGTTGCCATACGCGGTGTTTTTATCACCTCGGACAGTCCACCCACATACTTTGGCATACCGAGTCTGACTGGCAGCTGAAAAATCTCTTCGCCTAACTCTACCATGCCTTGCATCGTGCTGCTGCCGCCTGTTAAGACAATCCCTGATGATAGCAAGTCTTCAAAGCCGCTGCGACGCAACTCTGCTTGAATCAGCAAATAGAGTTCCTCTACACGCGGCTCAATAATTTCGGACAACAGCGCGCGCGATAAAATGCGCGCACCGCGATCTCCCACCCCAGGGACTTCAATCACTTTTTCATCCGCCAACTGGCGCAAAGCACAGCCATGCTGGATTTTAATTCTTTCCGCTGCTTGCGTGGGCGTATGCAGTGCCATGGCAATATCATTGGTAATTTGATCGCCCGCAATCGGAATCACCGCCGTATGCCGAATCGCGCCACGGGTAAATACTGCCAAATCGGTCGTACCGCCGCCAATATCGACAATACACACGCCTAATTCTTTTTCATCGTCTTCCAACACCGCACGACTGGAGGCTAAAGGTTGCAAAATCAGCCCATTGACCTCCAAACCACAACGGTGGATACATTTCATGATGTTTTGCACCGCACTCACGGCACCGCTGACAATATGCACATCCACATCCAGCCGCAAGCCACTCATGCCTAACGGCTTTCTAATGCCTTCTTGCCCATCAATGCTAAATTCCTGCGCCAACACGTGCAAAATTTGCTGGTCTGCCGCCAAGCTCACCGAACCTGCGGTGTCTAACACGCGATCTATATCGGCTTGCGTGACTTCATTGTCCTTGATTTTCACCATACCAGGCGAGTTAAAGCCCTTGATATGACTGCCCGCAATGCCCGCATACACCCCGTGAATTTTACAATCCGCGATACGTTCGGCTTCTTGCAAAGCCTGTTGTATCGCCATCACCGTGGCTTCGATATTGACCACCATGCCTTTTTTCATGCCAGATGCGTCGTGTGTGCCGATGCCGATCACTTCTAATGTGCCGTCTTCTTGCACCTCACCGACAATGACGGCGATTTTGGATGTGCCCATGTCTAATCCGACCACGAGATCTTTATTGTCTTTGCTCATCGCTTATCTTTCACATCCATTTTCAATATCACCATTCCACCGCAAAACCATTACGATAACGCAAATCCACCTGTTTGACCGTATTAAACTGGTTAGCCAAGCTGTAAGGATACACAGCGACAAACCTGTCCAAGCGTTGTGTCATCTCGCTTCGCCCCAGTTCCAGCACAATATCATTACTCAAGCGTAGCTGCCACGCATGGCGGGGTGACAATGTCAGCTGTTTAATGCTCAATTGCAACCCCGCCAGCTGTTGACTAAACTTCAAGTACCCTAAAACCACTTGTCTTTCTGTGCCTGCTGGTGCAATAAAAAGCGGCAACTCTTTCAGTTTGACATTGGTCGCCATAAATACCTCACCTTGTTGATTGATGAGTTCATGATGATTCCAACGCGCCAAGGCTTGATACTCTTCTAACTCCACCACAATACGATTGGGAAAATCGCGGCGGATATTGATATGCCGCACCCAGGGCAGCTTCTCCAACGCCAGCCTTAAATGACTGATGTCTGCGGTAAAAAAATTACCCTGCAGCTCACGACGTACCACTTTAAGCACCTCGGCGGGCAGCACCCTTTGCAACCTAACCCCCAATGTCACATGTTGTATCGGGAAAAAATCAGGGCGTTGCAACACGACATAACCCGCATACCCGCCGATTAACATCAAAATAGACATTAGGATGTTAACCATTTTGCGCCACGAGGGTACATTATCCCACATGCGCCAATCCTAATACATCCAACACCAACTGTTCAAAAGCGATGCCAGCCTGACGCGCCGCCATCGGCACCAGACTATGGTCGGTCATGCCAGGCGAAGTGTTCACTTCCAGCACAAACATTTCTCCCGCCTCGCTCATCAAGAAATCCACTCGCCCCCAACCCTGACCACCAATCAGTGCGAAAGCCTGTTGCGCATATTGTTGCATCTGCACTTCCTGCGCAGCAGACAAACCACTCGGACACACATAACGGGTGTCATCACGCAGGTATTTGGCTTCATAATCGTAAAACTCGTTAGCGGGTTCTATCTTGATAATAGGCAATGCCTGTCCACCCAAAATAGCTGCCGTGTACTCACCGCCCCCGATAAAACGTTCCGCAATCACCAACTTATCGTGTTTTGCCGCATTTTGATACGCAAGCGCAAAATCCTCAGCGGTTTTCACTTTGCTAATCCCCACACTAGAACCTTCATTCGCAGGTTTGATAAACAGCGGCAACCCTAGCTTGGCAATCACGTCAAGAGGCGCGCTTAGTTCCGTCAACATGAGGTAATCAGGAATCGGCAGCCCTGCCGCTTGCCACACCAGCTTTGTGCGCCATTTGTCCATACCCAATGCCGAAGCCATCACGCCGCTACCCGTGTAAGGAATGCCCAACAACTCCAGCGCGCCTTGCACCGTGCCATCTTCGCCATACCGTCCATGCAAGGCGATAAAAACACGGCTCACCCCCAGATCCACTAAAGTATGCAGTGGTTGTTCAGCAGGATCAAAAAAGAAAGCATCCACACCACTGCGCAGCAAAGCCGCTAACACCGCAGCACCACTCTTAAGCGAAACAGCACGCTCAGCCGAACGCCCACCTGCCAACACCGCCACGCGACCCTGCGTCAGATGCGTTGTCTCATGCTTGCTTAAATTTTCCATATCATCTTGCCACGTTAAATGTTCAATTTAGCGGATCGCCCACGATTTTAACCTCGCATTGCAAGACCACGCCTGTTTGTTGCTCAACCACACTTTGCACCTCGGCAATCAACGTTTCAATGTCCAGTGCCGTCGCGTGCGCCACATTCACAATGAAATTAGCATGTTTTTCTGAAACTTGCGCACCGCCTATCTGCCTGCCTTTCAATCCACACGCTTGAATCAAGCGCGCCGCATGATCGCGAGGAGGATTGCGGAACACCGATCCCGCATTGGGCAAATTTAACGGTTGGCTGGCAATGCGTTTACCCAACAAAGTTTTAATTTCTTGCCTAGCCAACTCGCCATCCCCAGATGTAAAAGCAAACCATGCTGCTAGAAAAATCTCATCGCTGTGGTGAATGGCATCAGGACTGCATCGCTGCACATGGCGATAGCCAATGTCATAATCTGCTGGGCTGCGTATAAAAACCTCACCTTGGCGGTTGATGGTTTGCACCCGTTGCACTTTCTGCCATGTCTCACTGCCATAACACCCTGCGTTCATCGCCAACATGCCGCCTACCGTCCCAGGGATGCCCGCAAAAAATGCCGCGCCCGCGCGGTGATGTAGTGCCGCAAAACGCGCTAACTTCGCGCCAGCCACGCCAGTTTCCGCATAAATCGTGCTATCGTCTGCTAACTGCAAGCCCTTCAATGCCCCATGCAGTAAAAGCACCGTCCCTCGCAGCCCACCATCGCGCACCAGCAAATTACTGCCTAAACCCACGGGATATAAGGGTTCATCTGCGGGCAATTGCCGCAAAAATGCCTCTAAATCGGCTAAATCCGCAGGTTGATACGCGCGCTGCGCGAGTCCACCCACCCGCCAACTGGTGTGTAAAGACATCGCTACATCGTGACGCAGAATCCCGCGCAATGCCGTGTCATTCATATTTTAAGCGGGATGTTGTATCAAACTCGGCACGCTCCCAATCGAACCCGCCCCCATCGTCACCACCACATCCCCATCCTGCGCAAGCTGCATAATCGCGTTGGGCATATCTTCAATGTGTTCCACAAAGACCGCCTCGCTTTGCCCAGCGACGCGCAAAGCACGCATCAACGCACGTCCATCTGCCGCCACGATAGGGGTTTCACCCGCCGCATACACTTCCGCTAACAAAAGGGCATCTACGGTACCGAACACCTTGATAAAATCCTCAAACACGTCACGGGTGCGGGTATAGCGATGGGGTTGAAACGCTAAAACCAATCGTTTATCGGGGAACGCGCCGCGTACAGCCGCTAACGTCGCCGCCATTTCAACAGGATGATGTCCATAATCATCAATCAAGGTAAACGAACCACCATTAGGTAAGGCAATCTCACCATAACGCTGGAATCGCCGCCCTACCCCTTCAAATTCTGCCAACGCTGCGACAATCGCGTCATCCGCCACCCCCACTTCCAAGGCAATCGCAATCGCCGCCAGTGAATTCAAGACATTATGCAACCCTGGCAAATTCAACACCACAGCCAATGTTTTGGTGATTTCGGCAGATTGACTCGGAATCAACGCACGACATTGCACCGTAAAGTGCATTTTTCCGCCCTCATGGCGCACATTGACCGCCCGCACTTGCGCGCTTTCATCAAAACCATAGGTCGTGACAGGCTTGCTGATACGCGGCAAAATTTCTCGCACGTTCGCATCATCTACACACAACATCGCCATGCCATAAAACGGCAAATGCTCCACAAAATCCACGAACGCCTGCTTAAGTCGCATAAAATCGTGACCGTAAGTTTCCATGTGATCCGCATCTATATTGGTAATGACCGCAATAATAGGTTGCAAATACAAGAAAGACGCATCAGATTCATCCGCTTCGACAACGATAAACTCGCCTGTCCCCAGTTTGGCATTCGTGCCACTGCTGGTCAGTTTGCCACCGATCACAAAAGTCGGATCTAGCCCGCCTTTTGCCAAAACACTGGCGGTGAGCGAGGTGGTGGTGGTTTTACCATGCGTCCCCGCAACCGCAATCCCCTGTCGCAAGCGCATCAATTCCGCCAGCATCATGGCGCGTGGCACAATTGGAATATGGCGCGCACGTGCAGTGACCACTTCGGGGTTATCTTGCCTCACCGCTGTGGAAACCACGACCGCATCCGCCAGATTCACATGACTGGCAGCATGACCGTGGAACACGGTAACACCCAGCTGGGCTAACCGCTTTGTCACCGCATTGTCACTTAAATCCGAACCACTTACCTGAAAGCCCAGATTCAGCAACACTTCGGCAATGCCGTTCATGCCTGAGCCACCGATGCCAACAAAATGGATATGTTTGACTTTATGTTTCATATTATAAGCACCCCACAAATTGCCCAGTAGGCTAGTGCCTCACCAAACTTGTACAAACCGCCGCAACCCGCTGTGCGGCATCCAGCTTTCCTAATTGATGGGCTTGTTCTGCCATCAAAACTAATTTTTCACGCGTCAACTCCAGCAGCAATTGCGCCAACTTTTCAGCGGTCAATTCCTGTTGTGGCAACCAAACTGCCCCGCCACGTTGACTTAAAAACCATGCGTTATGGGTCTGATGGTCATCCACTGCCGCAGGAAACGGGATCAAAATGCTCGCCACCCCTGCGGCGGCCAACTCAGCCACGGTCAATGCCCCCGCACGACAAATCACCACATCCGCCTTGGCGTAACAAGCCGCCATATCGGTCAAAAACGGTTGAATATCGGCTTGTACATGCGCCTTGGCATAAAGATTTTGCACTGCCTCAAAATGCGCTTTTCCTGTTTGATGCGTCACCACAGGACGATCCAACTCTGGCAGCATGGACAACGCTTTGGGTACAGCATGGTTAATCGCCTGCGCGCCTAAGCTACCGCCCACCACCAACACATTTAACTTACCTGCCCGTGCAGCGTAGCGTGCAGAGGGTGATTCCAGTGCAGCAATACTACTGCGCACAGGGTTACCACACCACTCCGCAGCAGGCAACACATCAGGAAAGCCACTGAGCACCCGTGTGGCGATACGCGCCAACACGCGATTACTCAATCCCGCAATCGAATTTTGTTCATGAATCACCAGTGGGCGAGCAAACAGCTTTGCCATGATGCCACCAGGAAAAGTAATATAGCCCCCCATCCCCAGCACCACATCTGGACGATGTCTCATCATCGCCCGTGCACTTTGCCATAGCGCACGCAACAAATTAAACGGCAAGGTTAATTTCCGCCACAATCCTTTGCCACGCACACCCGAAAACTGCACCCACGCCATCTCAAAGCCGTGTTGCGGGACGATGGTTGCTTCCATGCTATTGGGCACACCTAGCCAAACCACTTTCCAACCCTGTTCGCGCAATAAATCCGCCACCGCCAAACCTGGAAAAATATGCCCGCCCGTGCCACCTGCCATCACCAACAACGTAGGCGAATGTTGGGTCATGTTGGTCATGTTATTCTCACCGACACACGATTTTCATAATCAATACGCAACAACATCGCCGCCGCAACACAGTTCATCAGCACACCGCTCCCGCCAAAACTCAAAAAAGGCAAGGTCAGTCCTTTGGTCGGCAAAGCCCCCATATTCACCCCGATATTGATAATGGCTTGTATGCCTATCCACACCCCGATGCCCTGCGCCACGAGTGCTGCAAAATTACGTTCCAAAAATGCCGCATGACGACCTATTTGAAAGGCTCGCACCACAAACAAGGCAAATAAGGCGATCACCACCAAGACCCCAAACAAGCCAAACTCTTCTGCAATGACCGCCATTAAAAAATCGGTATGTGCTTCGGGCAGATAAAATAATTTCCCCACGCTCCCCCCCAGCCCCACCCCAAACCATTCGCCTCGCCCAAATGCAATCAACGCTTGGCTGAGCTGATACCCTGTGTTAAACGGATCTGACCATGGATCCAAAAAGCTGGTTGCGCGTTTCATCCGATAAGGTGCCATGTAAATTAACGCCCAAAAAGCAATGGGAAGTGCCACCAACAAGCCGCCAAACACCTTGACGTTAAATCCGCCTAGCCACAAGGTACACAACGCCACGCAGAAGATCACGACAAATGCCCCCATATCAGGCTCAAATAGCAACAAACTCCCTGTGAGCACCATCACCAGCAACATAGGCACAAAGGCTTTAGTGAACAAATGCCCGACGTTAGACTTACGTTGCGTGTAATCTGCCGCATAAAGCACCACACACAACTTCATCAACTCAGAAGGTTGAAAATTGATCAATCCCAACGATAACCAACGACGACTCCCATTGACCTCTTTACCAATATAGGGCAAAAAAACCAGTATCAACAAAAAGGTACCGACCAGAAAAAGGTGGGGCGCGTGTTTTTGCCAAGTGTCCACAGGAAATCGAAAGACGACACACCCCACCGCAATGCCCACGACGATGAAAATGGCATGTCGCATGAGGAAATAATTGGCTTGGTATCCTGTAAAACGACTGGCTTCTGCCGTGGTAATAGAAGAAGAGTAAACCATTACCAAGCCTATAGATAACAAGCTGATAAGCACCCACAACAAAAGCTCATCCAACGACTGCAAAGTGGAGCGCGTTTTAGAAAACAGGTTCATCTTGTGCGGGCTAACTCTTGTACAGCTGCCACAAATACGACGGCACGATGCGCATAATTGCGAAACATATCAAAGCTCGCGCAAGCGGGGGACAACAATACGGCATCACCCGCTTGTGCTGACTTTGCCGCTTGCCAAACCGCATCCGTCATATCTTGAGCGTGCAAAACAGGCACGCCACTCCCTTGCAAAGCCGCCTCAATCAACAGCGCATCACGCCCAATGAGCACCACCGCACGGGCATGTTGCGCGGCCACCGCATTCAAAGGGGAAAAATCCTGTCCTTTTCCCTCTCCGCCCGCAATCAATACTGCTTTGCACCCCAAGCCTTCTAGAGCCGCAACCGTCGCCCCCACATTTGTGCCTTTAGAATCATCGTAGTAAGTCACTTTCCTGATCGTGGTCACACGTTCAACACGATGCGGCAATCCTTGAAAGGTGCGCAATCCCGCTAACAGGGCATCCATATTCAGCCCAATCGCGCGACATAAAGCCAACGCCGCTAACGCATTGGCAACATTATGCAGCCCCGCCACCTGCAACGCACTGGCAGGCAGCAAACGCGTCACACCTTGCGTCAACCAAAGCCCATCCGTTGCTCGTTCCACGCCAAAGTCCGACGCAGTAGGGGCGGGATCTAAACCAAAACTCACCCGCGCAGTTTGCGCTAAAGATTCGACCATCTTAGTGCTGCGCACATCATCGCGATTGAATACGGACACGCCACAGCCTTCAAAAATACGTGCTTTGGCGGCTGCGTAATCCGCCATCCCGTCATAGCGATCCAAATGATCTTCACTCACATTCAACACTGTCGCCGCATTGGCATGTAACGTTGAGGTCGTTTCCAGTTGAAAGCTAGATAATTCCAACACCCAAATTTCAGGTTGATGACCGCCCCGTTGCATCACGACATCCAGCACCGCAGGCGAGATATTACCCGCTGCGACGGCATCCCTACCCGCCGCTTTGCACAAATGCTCGACCATGCTGGTGACGGTCGTTTTGCCATTTGAACCCGTAATCGCCAGAATGTGAGGGCGATTTTCTGGCGGCAGGCTGCGTGCAAATAACTCAACATCGCCGACCACAGGCATACCTCGTGCCGCCGCACGTGCCACCACCGCCTCGCGCAAGGACACGCCAGGGCTGATGGTAATCAAATCCACGCCATCCAATAGCGAATCGGTGAATGCGCCGCAAAAAACCTGATCCTCGCGTACATATTTCGCCACTTCAACCAAACCAGGTGGTGCTGCGCGGCTATCTGCCACACGCAACGTTGCCCCCTGCGCACTTAACCAGCGCAACAGAGACAAACCTGTTTCGCCCAACCCCAATACCAGTACCGTCTTATCCGAGTAAGTACGCGCCGCGCCAGCTTGCTGCTTCAAAACGAACTCCCTTTATCTTAATTTCAATGTTGCCAAGCCTAACAAGACCAGCAACATGGTAATAATCCAAAAACGCACGACCACTTGCGTTTCTTTCCAGCCTTTTAATTCGTAATGATGGTGCAGCGGAGCCATGCGAAATACGCGTTTTCCCGTTAATTTAAACGATCCTACCTGTATCATCACGGAAATGGCTTCCATCACAAATACGCCACCCATAATCCCTAGCACTAATTCTTGACGGACAATCACCGCCACCACACCCAAGGCCGCCCCTAATGCCAACGCCCCAACATCCCCCATAAAGACTTCGGCAGGATAGGCGTTAAACCATAAAAACGCTAAACCCGCACCCGCAATCCCCCCGCAGAAGACCGCCAACTCACCCGCCCCTGGGATATAGGGAATACCCAAATACTTGGCAAACACCACATTGCCTGCCACATAGGCAAAAATCGCCAACGCACTTGCCACCATAACGGTCGGCATAATCGCCAAACCATCCAGCCCATCCGTTAAGTTCACTGCGTTACTCGCACCCACAATCACAAAGTAAGTGAACGCGATAAAAGCAAAAGCCGACAACGGAAAGACCACCCATTTAATCATCGGCACAATCAATTCCACTTGCGCAGGCAGGGTGTGCGTATTCCATAAATAGCCCGCCACGATCAAAGCAATCACGGACTGCCAACCCATCTTTGCCTTCGCGGACAGCCCATCTGGATTACGATGCACCACTTTACGATAATCATCGACCCAACCAATCACCCCAAAACCCAAGGTCGTCAACAACACCACCCAAATATAATGGTTGTGCAAATCGCCCCATAACAAGGTGGTCACCGCGATGGACGTTAAAATTAACGCGCCGCCCATAGTCGGGGTACCCGCTTTCACCAGATGCGTTTGTGGACCATCCGTGCGCACCGACTGACCAATTTTGTATGCCGTCAGCTTGCGTATCATGGCAGGACCAACCAAAAACGAAATCATCAAAGAGGTTATCGCTGCCAATACGGTTCTGAGCGTAATGTAGTTAAATACACTAAAAAATCGAATATCTTCTGCCAACCATTGCGAAAGTGCTAATAACATTATTTTCCTTTTGAGTGATGCCCGCAGAAATGACGAAAAACAGTTAGTTTTTCGTCTCCAACGCCTGCACCACCGTTTCCATTTTCATAAAACGCGATCCTTTCACGAGAATCGTCGTATTTTCCGCAAGCACCTCTTTTAGAGCTACCCATAAATCAGCAACACAGGCAAAATGTTGCGCGCCGTCGCCAAATTCAGCCACCGCATATTGACTTAACTCACCTAGTGCGTAAAGTTGTGCAACGCCTGCTTCTTTTGCAAAAACACCGATTTCACCATGTAATTTTGCGCCATCTTCGCCTAACTCACCCATATCCCCCAAAACCAAGATACGCTTACCTTGCGCTTGTACTAGCACTTTAATGGCTGCACGTACGGAAGCGGGATTGGCATTATAAGTGTCATCTAGCACAACCACACCCTGTTGCACGATTTTACGTTGCAACCGCCCCGCCACCCCACCAAACTGCTGTAAACCCGCGACAATAGCCGCCACGGGGATCTGTAAAGCCAACGCAGCGGCTGTCGCGGCAAGTGCGTTGCGTACATTGTGTTCGCCAGGCACTTGCAACACCACCTCAAAATGACCAACAGGCGTATTGACTTGCAACCACGAACCCACCCCCGACGGCTGCCAAGTGCGACTTACTTGCGCATCGCGCTGCAAACCAAATTCCATGCGTGAACGAGATCCTGCCAGCTCACGCCATAAATCAGCATGGTCGTCATCCGCAGGGATAACCGCGATGCCCTCTGCTGCCAACCCTGCAAAAATTTCGCCTTTTGCCTCGGCAACCGCCGCCACAGAACCTAATCCTGCTAAATGCGCGCCACTGGCATTGGTAATCAACGCCACTTGGGGGCGTGCAATACGCGTGAGGTAATCTATTTCACCTGTGTGATTCATGCCCATTTCGATGACAGCAAAACGATGATGCGCTGTCAATCTGAGCAAGGTGAGCGGCAAGCCTATATCGTTGTTCAAATTTCCTTGCGTGTACAACACGGCATCCCCATCGCCCGCTGCGACGCGAAAAATTGAGGCCAACATTTCTTTTACGGTCGTCTTGCCATTGCTGCCCGTAATGCCCACCAAGGGCAAGTCAAACTGAATACGCCAAAAAGCGGCCAATTGACCCAATGCCAAGCGCGTATCTGGCACGATTAACAAGGAAATAGGACATCCGTCCGCATCCTGCACCAAGCCTATTTTTTCAGCCTGTGCGTGGTCAACCAACGCCGCGACGGCACCCGATTGTATAGCTTGCGCAACAAACGCCCCCCCATCGAAGTGTTCTCCTCGCAAAGCAACAAACAAATCCCCTGATGCAACTTTTCGGGTATCCGTCGAAACACGGGTGAAATACGCATCCTCACCTTGCAAAGTCGCTGCCAATGCTTGAACCAGAGCTGACAAATACATCATGATGCCACCTCCCCTAGTTGCAACGCCGCGAGGGCAACCGATATATCACTATAAGGATATTTCACCCCCTGAATTTCCTGATAGGTTTCATGCCCTTTACCTGCAATCAACACCGTGTCATTGATTCTGGCAGCCCGTATGGCCTGTTGAATAGCCAGCGTTCGATCTTCTACGATACGGTGGCGATTTTCGTGCATTCCCCCCGCAATGTCTGCGATGATTTCAGCGGGTACTTCGTTGCGCGGATTGTCACTGGTTAAAATAACCTGATCTGCGCCCAACTCCGCAATTCTCCCCATCATCTTGCGCTTACCGCGATCACGATCACCGCCACACCCAAACACGCATACCAACTCGCCTCCACTCGCCGCTGTCGTTTCACGCAAGGTCATCAATACTTTTTCCAACGCGTCAGGGGTATGGGCATAATCCACAACCACCGCAGCTTGCCCCACACGACCTAATTGCTGCATACGCCCTGAAACGGATTCAACCGTTTCTAATGAACGAACCGCATCTTGCAAGGTAATATCGCTAACCAATAACACCGCCAACACACCCAATAGATTTTCAGCATTAAATCGACCAATGAGATGACTGTGTAAAATGGCATGACCCCAGCTAGATTGAATGTCCAACTGAAATCCCTGAGCATTCACAGACTGCAAATACCCCTGCACCAAACGTAAGCCTGATTGGTTGGCAAACTGCCGCGCGGCATCACTCAAGCCATATCCAATGACCTCCACCGCCGCATCTTGCAATTGCTCCGCCAACACCACACCAAAAGGATCATCCAGATTAAGCACGGCAAATTTCAAGTGTGCATCTTGAAACAACTTCGCTTTACTTGCGGCATAATGCTGCATATCACCGTGATAATCCAAATGATCGCGACTCAAATTGGTCAACAAAGCCACATCAAATCGCACGCCATGCACCCGCCCTTGAGTCAAACCATGCGATGAAACTTCCATGGCGACGGCACGTGCTTGCTGTTGTAGAAAGTCTGCCAACAAACGATGTACTTGAACCGCATCTGGGGTGGTGTTAGCAGACGCGTGAAGCGTGCCTAAAAAGCCATTACCCAAAGTGCCTATCAATGCGCATTTTCGCGCCTGTTCGGTCAATGCCTGCGCAATCCAATGACTGGTCGAGGTTTTACCATTCGTGCCTGTGACACCTATCATCCACAACTTTTCACTAGGCGCACCATACACTTCATCCGCCAACGCCCCTAAGTGTTGCGGCAAATCAGGCACCGCCAAATTAGGCACCTGCCATTCAGTATGCCAACTAAAACCGCGCGCTTCCCATATCACCGCAGAAGCACCTTGAGCGAGGGCTTGCGCAATAAACTGCCTGCCATCATGGTGTTCGCCCACATAAGCCAAAAACGTATCGCCCGCTTGTACCATGCGACTATCAGTCACCAAACGGGTGACGGTGACACCTAAATCCGCTAATTTTGCCAGCATCACACTTCTTCCTTAATCACATCACGCGGCGGCTCAATGACGTTATTTAATGGCGCGTCATTGGGTACATTCAATAGGTGCAATACCGCCTCGGTCACTTTACTAAACACGGGGGCGGCGACTATCCCACCGTAATAAGCACCATTACTGGGTTCATCTATCATCACCGCCACAATCACACGTGGTGCTGAGGCGGGGGCAATGCCGACAAATGAAGCAACATAACGGTTAACATAATGTTTATCTTCCAATTTATGGGCTGTACCTGTTTTTCCTGCCACGCGATACCCTGGGACTTGCGCCAAAGGAGCCGTGCCACCTGGCTTCACCACCATTTCCAACATATCGCGCAACAACTGCGCGGTTTGCCTTGAAAACACAGGCTGCCCCATCGCTACCGTGTCACGCTTCAACAAAGAAATGGGCTTTAATTCACCATGATTCGCGAACACCGTGTAAGCACGGGCTAATTGCAATAAATTCACCGAAATACCATGACCAAACGACATGGTCGCTTGCTCAATTGGTCGCCAAGTTCGCGCATCTCGCAGCTTTCCCGTGGCTTCTCCAGGGAAATCACTCCCTGTTTGCGCACCAAAACCACTTTTTGAAAAAGTTTGCCACAGCGTTTTTCGATCCAGCATCAATGCAATTTTTGCAGCTCCCACATTGCTGGATTTTTGTATCACTTGTGCCACCGTCAGAGATGATTCACGATGCGTATCGTGGATAGTTTTTCTGCCAATTCTCATCACACCATGTTGCGTATTGATCAGGGTATCAGGTCGCACTTTGCCTGCATCTAGGGCGGTCGCAATGGTAAAAGGCTTCATAGTCGAGCCTGGCTCAAACACATCTGTGACCGCGCGATTACGCATCGCCTGTGCATCGACGTGATCTCGATTGTTCGGATTATAAGCAGGGTAATTTGCCAACGCTAAGACTTCGCCTGTTTGCGCATCCAGCACCACCACCGCACCCGCTTTGGCATGATGCAGATTCACGGCATTTTCCAACTCATGATAAGCCACATACTGCACATCATTATCAATACTCAAAGCCACATCGCGCCCCTGCTTAGGCAAGCTCAAGCTCCCCACATCCTCAACAATGTGTCCTCGCCTGTCCTTAATGATCCGACGACTGCCTGACTTACCCACCAATTGCGCTTGCAGACTCAACTCCAGCCCTTCTTGCCCAACATCATCTTGCCCCGTAAAACCAATTAACTGCGCCGCCACCTCAGCCGTCGGATAATAACGACGATATTCGCGCTGAAGCAAAACACCAGGAATTGCCATCTGCTCGACGCTCGCCGCCTGATTGGGTGATAAATGCCGTTGCAGCGAGACATAATCATGTTTTTTATCAAATAGATGCCGACGCAGCTCGCTCACACTCATATCAAGCGCGCGTGCCAGTTGCGAAATTTGAGCCGCACTGGCTTTGACACGGGGCGGGTTGACCCACACCGACTTGACAGGGGTACTGACCGCGAGTGGCGTGCCATGACGATCCGTAATCATGCCACGATGCGCGCTCACCTCTGTTTCTCGGCTATAACGTTTTTTACCTTTTTCTTGTAAAAAATCAGTATGAAACGCCTGCAAATAAACCGCACGCCCTAACAACCCTAATAAGCCGAACAAAAGCACGCCAAACAGGGCACTTGCACGCCAACCAGGCAGTTTGGTATAGATCACTTTGGGGGTTTTGGTCGCACTCATGGCTTCAGCACAACCTGACCGTTAGGGGCTAATTGTATAAATCGAGTCGCGTCGCTCGCGGGCAATTGCATCCCCAATCTATGTTCCAATAATTTTGCCATGCGAGCGGGTGCGGATAGGGTGCTTTGCTCCAACTGCAACTGCCCCCACTCCACATCCATTTGTTGTGCGCGATTCTTTTCTTTTTGTAATTGTGAAAGTAATTTACGCGCCTCGTGCTGGGACAGCACCACACTTAAGGCGCACATCAACACCGTCGCCAACAACATCCCGTTCATGACACTTCGATTATGCAACATCACGCCGCTCCGCCACCCGCATGGTCGCGCTACGGGCGCGTGGATTAAGACTCAACTCCGCCTCGCCTGCGCGCACGGCTTTGCCGATCAAATTTAATTTTCCCTGTGGCACTTCATGACTGCGAATAGGCAGATTGCGCGGCAATTTATCCCCCTCAGCCGCATCACGCATAAAATGCTTCACGATACGGTCTTCTAGCGAATGAAAACTAATCACCACCAAACGCCCCTGCACCGCCAAACCATTGACGCAAGCGGGCAACACATGCTTCAACTCATCGAGCTCTTGATTGAGATAAATTCGGATGGCTTGAAACGTGCGTGTCGCAGGATTTTGCCCCGCTTCACGCGTATGCACGGCTTTACTCACCACTTCAACCAACTGACGGGTGGTCGCTATCGGTGCAAGCACGCGCGCCGCCACGATCGCGCGCGCCACTTGCTTGGCGAATCGCTCTTCACCATAATCTCGCACCACTTGTGCCAATAGCGTCTCATCTACCGTGGCCAACCACTGCGCAGCCGTCATACCGCGACTAACATCCATCCGCATATCAAGAGGCGCATCAAATCGAAAGCTAAATCCACGTGCCGCCTCATCTAACTGCGGCGAAGACACCCCTAAATCCAGCAAAACGCCATCAACGTACCCCACGCCCAAATCCTGCAAGACGCTCGCCAAGTGGGTAAAGCCACGATGCACCATGGTAAAACGCAGATCCTGCCACGTTTGCCCCACTGCCACGGCAGCAGGATCTTTATCCAAGGCAATCAGTCTGCCGTCCGCATTCAATTGCGCCAAAATACGCGCACTATGCCCACCACGCCCAAACGTGCCATCCACATAAATGCCATTAGGCTTGATCGCCAACGCGCTCACCGCTTCATTCAACAACACGGTGGTATGGGTAAACGGTTCGCTCATAGTACAATTCCCTCCAAGGACAAAGGCATACCTTCAGCCATCAACTGCAAACCGAACACCTGTTGCGCCTGCCATTTTTCGCTATCCCACAACTCAAATTTATTCCCCAGCCCAACCAACATCACGCTTTTGTCTAAAGCGGCATAGCCACGCAAAGCAGGCGAAATCAATATACGTCCCGTTGCATCCATTTGCACCACCTCAGCATGACCAATGAACAAGCGTTGCAAAGCACGAATTTGAGGATTCAATGCAGACAGGGCTAACAATTTATCGCAAATAGGTTGCCAGGCTGGCTGTGGATATAACAACAAACACCCATCCGCATCCGCCGTCAAAATCAACGCCCCCGCACCATATCCAAGCAAAAAATCGCGGTACCGAACAGGTATCGCGATCCTTCCTTTCCCATCTAAATTGAGTTGCGTTGCACCTTTAAACATTCCATACCCCACTTCTGCCCACATTTTACCACTTAAAAACAACGCAAGGGGTAGTTACGCATATCGTTTCAGCAATTCTCAATTCAAAATTTAGCTACCCAATACGCCGCCGTAGGTCAGGTTTCAACCCGACATCACGTGAAAGTCGGGATAAATCCCGACCTACGCGATGTTGCACGCACCGCGCCTATGTTGCGAAAAACAAGGTAGCCCGTATGCAATACGGGGGTTGCCGCACCTAATTCCCGTGTTGCATACGGGCTACATCGACGGAACTCTCCCCAACTTTTCTCTTCCCACCTCACCCCTCGACGCTCTGACCTTTGGTTTTATTCCGCACCCAACAACATGAGTAGCAATAAATCCAATGCAATCTCCCTATCGGGTAGAAATCAGAAAACCATAACCTATTTGATATAAAAATCCCCGCAATGGGGGTTTTTCGTAGGTGCGAATTTATTCGCACGCTTTTCTCGGTATTTCCCAAACCCGTGCGAATAAATTCGCACCTACGGCTTAGTTATTTCCATCATCGCTCCGTTTTCCGTTATTGCGCTCCTACGTCAGGGAATCTTATGATTTTTCATCAAAAAATTCATTTTTTTTGAATTGAGAATTGCTAGGCTTGCGGGTGCAGGATTTTTTGCACCACGTTTTTCACCATGTGCGAAAAGTGGGCAAGAAAAATCCCATCCAAGTTGCTAAAAGGTCAATTTCCCATACAATGCGCCGACACTTTCTATCCCGTGAAATACCATGTCGCAACTCATATCACTCCTGCTACTGAATGACATCCGCCAACTCCTGAGCCAATCCCGACAAGCATTGGTGCAATCGGTCAATTCTGCAATGGTGCGAACCTATTGGCAGGTGGGGAGGTTGATTGTGGAACATGAGCAGCGAGGGCAAGTGCGGGCGGAATATGGCAAACAAGTCTTGATGCAACTGGCGCAAAGCCTGACGGCAGAATTTGGCAAGGGTTTTGATGCCAGTAATTTACGCAATATGCGCCGTTTTTATTTGGCATATCCAATTCAGGAGACACTGTCTCTCAAATTGAGTTGGAGTCACTACTGCAAAATCATCCGCATCGAAAACCCCACCGCCCGCACTTGGTATGCCAGTGAGTGCATTGCCAACCACTGGAGTGTCCGCGCCTTAGAACGGCAGATTGACAAGCTGTATTACGAACGCTTGCTTGCCAGCAGCGACCAAGCCCCTGTCATCGCCGAAGCTCATGACAAAACCACGGCGTTGCAAACCGACATCAAGCAGTATTTGCGCGATCCGTACATCTTGGATTTTCTGAATCTGCCTACGACATCCGTACTGGAAAGCACGATTGAGCAAGGCTTGATCGACAACCTTCAGCAATTCTTACTGGAGCTAGGGCGGGGTTTCGCCTTTGTATCGCGCCAGCAACGTTTAAGCGTCGAAGACCAAGATTTTTACCTCGACTTGGTTTTTTACAACTTCAAGCTCAAGTGCTTTTTGTTGATTGATCTCAAGCTCGGCAAATTGACGCATCAAGACGTGGGGCAAATGGATACCTATGTCCGCCTGTACGACCAACATTACAAAAGCCATGACGACAATCCCACGATTGGTTTGATTCTTTGTAGTGAAAAATCGCAAGCCGTTGCCAAGTATTCGGTACTGGCAGACAGCCAACAACTCTTCGCCTCTAAATATCTGCCCTACTTGCCGACCGAAGAAGAATTGCGGCTTGAATTGCAAAGAGAGCGACGATTAACACCCGATGTGGAATAGCCGATAGCCATTTGAGTTCCGTGCGTTCGTAATGGGTACACTGCCCCACAAGTCGGCTTGACTTACCGAGGTGTTGGCATAAAATGGTGTCACCTATTACTTAACAGGTGACACCATGTCTAGTACACTCGAAAAACCACGCACGGCGACTGTGACTATCAAGCTCGATGCCTCGTATCGTGACCGTCTCAAGTCTCTTGCGATTACCAAGAAGCGCACATCGCACTACCTGATGAAGGAGGCGATTGAACGCTATCTCAAAGTAGAAGAAGCCCAACAAGCCATTCTGCAAAGTGTGGATGATTCTGTTGCGCACTTTGAGGCGACAGGGCTGCATATCACGCATGAGGAAGTCAAGGCTTGGGCGGAAGCACTCAAAACAAACCGTCATGCTCAATTGCCAGCATGTCATTTATAAAGTACGCCGATACATCGCGGGCTGATTTGGTACGGCTATACGTTTTTCTCGCCCAATACGACGAATCTGTAGCCGCTAAAGCCATTGACACGATTATTAAAGGGATTGACTACATTGGGGAACATCCATCAAGTGGAACCCCCATTTCTGACCGTCAGCACGTCAGAAAATCCGTCATTGATTTTGGTGCCACGGGATACCTTGTTTTCCATAAGCGATATGAAAAATCAGATACCAATTTTGTGGCGAGAATCATTCACCAAAAAGAATGGTATGACGAAGCGGTAATAGGACTGGTCGAGGAAAAAGCAGAAGATGTAAAAACCCAAGGAATGATCGAACCATAATCTCATGTCAAAAATTCATCGCATACCCAAAAAACGATTCGCCGAACTCTCACGCCATAAACAGCGTGATCTGTATGTACGCCTACGGACAAAAATTCGCTCAGGAAAAAGCAGGTACGGTGAGCACTTCACCAGCCACTGTGTGCTGAACGAACCAGGGCGACCCGCTCTCTACAACCAGTGGTTTGATTTTTACTTTCTTAGTCTAGACGGACACACCATCTGGAATGCAGTGTTGTACACCGCAAGCAACCTCTATTGGGACAAGATTGCAGAGTTGGCAAGAGAGAAAGCGGAAAGCCTCGCGCCCTTGCCAGACTTTGACCTAAAAACATGGCTCATCCCAGAATATGATGCGCATGGTCGATTGAAAGGCTATTCCATGCGAGAGGAAGAACCAGAAGATGTGTTTGGCGGTAAAACACGCTGTGAATTCCGAAGAGAATATGCCTCAAATATAATTCAGCGTGACACGGGCGATATGGCACCTATTTTTGAATCCTTCGAAATACGCGAGGGATACCGCTATGGCGTTGGGTTATTTGTTGTCGTCGATGCACCGTATATTGATGCAGGTGTTATTGAAGCCGCCATTGCTCGTTTTCGCGCCCTAGGCGAAAAAGAATGGAAAAGTACCACGCCTGTGCCTCGTACAAAGTTGCCATTGGACTCTTTTGAAAATCTGGTTCAAAAAAATCCTTGGGAACTTGGTCGAATCGTGGAACTTCCTCACCACGTCAACGCTAAAGAACCTTTAGCTTAGCCATTTTAATATCCATTTATCCTAAAAACCGCAGTTAACCGCTCGCGTGAGCGAAATTTTGGATCAATTTTGGTTTTTTTGGGGGGTCGAGACTGGCAAGAAGTTGTTTTAAATGGTTGCAAATCGCCCCCCAAACGGTG
>JBASWK010000048.1:0-45660 GCA_049276435.1 Gallionella sp.
AAGTCGCCGCATGGCAAGCCCGCCGCGACCAGATTCACGCCAAAGTAAACTGGCAATTCACCACCGAAAATGCACGCGTTAAACTCAAACGTCTTTATCCGACATTTGATGCGTGACGCGACACTAGATTCCTTGGTGAGAGTGGTTGTTCCATTGTTTGTGATGCTTTCGGGGAGTTTGTTGCTGAAATCTGTTGATCATCCCTCGGTTAACTTGAAAAGCATTGGGCGGCGTATCGGGAGAGTATTGCTACCATTGCTGGTCTGGAGCTTGTTCTATTTGTGGTGGGTGGATCGGAGTGCGTTGGCTCATCCTGTTGAGAGTATGCAGAAAATCTCGACCCAGCCTGCTATGTATCATTTATGGTTTGTTTATATGATCATAGGATTGTATATTCTGCAACCCATACTTCAGGTTGTATTTAGGGCGAGTGAACTCAATGCGCATTTCGAATGGTATTTTGTGGCTGTTTGGTTGATTGTAAACAGTGTGACAGTCTATGTTCCTCTGCCGTTCATTGTGCCGATGCAAATATCAACGCTATTTGGTTATGGTGGGTATTTCATCATAGGCGGATTGCTTAATTTGCCGCGTTGGTTGAATATCGCAACCTATAAATGGGGCGTGCTTTATCTATCTGGCGTATTAGTGACTTTCTTCGTGACATGGCTCCGAACAAATAGTGCAGGAGTGCCTGATGAACTCGCATATTCCTATTTCACCCCTAATGTTTTTTTCGCTGCTGTTGGGGCATTTATGTTATTGCGAAAACTTCGCACACCCAGTGAGGGCTTGGTAAAGGTCGTTCAGCAGATAAGTGATGCCAGCTTTTTGATATATTTTGTACATGTACTATTGCTTGAATTTTTGCGTTATGGCACCTTAGGGTTGAAAATTTCGACGACGGACATTCATCCTGCTATCTCGATTCCATTATTGGCAATAACCACTTTTGTACTGAGTACGGTCGCATCTCTGCTTGTTCGAGTTATTCCAAGTGCTAGGCGAGTTTTGGGTTAGGATTTTAGCATCTAGTCAGGTGTCCTATTATTTGTCAGACTGTCGGTTTGATATAGTTTTGTACTGATAAAATTTACAGTTAGCCCGCAGGGATTATAGAGTTAGGTAATTTGAGGCAATGCCAAGCTGTAGCGCGTGTATTCAACCAATCTGGATTCAATGATGAGCAAATCAATAATTATGCCGAGCAAAGGGCGCATTTTGCTATTTAGCTACGCTTTTCCTCCTATGCATGTGCAAATGACCGCCGCTGTCTACAAGCCCATGGCTGCTATTGCTCGCTCTGGTTTTGATGTTGATGTTGTTTGCGCTGATTCATTTTGTAAAGAGTTGCCGTTAGATCACAGTCTATTGCCATTTGCTGAGCAGACTTTTGGACAAATTACGAGGCTAAATCCAAAAGACACACTCATCGGGCGTTTCCGCACCGCTTCTCGGATTTTTTCACGTATTCCTGATTTAATGACCGTACTTCATGAATCTGCTTACGAGACTTTGATGGATATGGATCTCAGTAAGTATGATGCGATCATGACTTGGTCGCCTTTTCATTCCATCAATTCGGTGATGGTGCGAGTTAAGCGAGCGCGTCCTAACGTACGCTGGATTGCGCAGTTTAGTGACCCTTGGGTGGGTAATCCACTAGAAGTCAATCATCTTACTAAGCTATGGAATGAGCGAAATGAGCCGCGTATGCTTCAGTCTGCTGATTTCATCGTACACAGTTCGCGTTATTCCCTTGAATTGATGTTGAGCAATCATCCTCACGTGTCAAAAAGCAAAACAGACGTGATACCTCATGCATACGATGAGGCTTTATTTCCATCACGTGCCAAAGCTCGTAACGAAAAAATACTATTACGCTATGTGGGGGTGCTCTATGGTCGCCGTTCACCCGAGCCCTTGTTTCAAGCTCTTGCCGCATTATTCGAGCGTCGCCCAGACCTGCAAGGTAAGCTCTGTGTTGAACTTATAGGTTCTGTGCCGCCTGATATGCTCCTAACCCCAGCAGCACTAAGTTTGCCTGACGGTACGATACGTTCAGTCGGTAGTGTGTCATTTGTTGAGTCAATTGAAAAAATGTACGACGCGGATATCTTGATACTGATAGAAGCCAATATCCGTCAAAATCTGTTTTTGCCCAGTAAATTGTCGGATTATATGGGTGCCCGCACCCCGATTGTGGGTCTGGTGCCACCTGGTGGGTCGGAGGATGCACTTAAACAGCTAGGTTGTTGGTATGCGGCACCTAACGATATCACAGGTATTTCTAAAGCACTAGAAGGTGCGGTGGTTCATGTCATGAGTCGTTCAGGTGAACGCTGGTGCGATGAGGCGTATCGTGACACATTTAGTGGTACACACGTCGCTCAACGCTTTACAGATATTATCTCGCGCTTGTAGTGTATGGTATGCCTAAAAAATTAACCGTTTATGCTCCAAATGTACACACGGGGGGCGGCTTGGTCTTATTGGTTGAGTTGCTAGCCAATCTTCCGCCCACTGATTCTATAAGACTATTTCTGGATGCACGTTTGCAAAATAACATTAAGCTCCCCCAAAATGCCTCGATAACATGGTCTTACCCGCGAATCTCATCAAGGTTAATGACAGAGTTTTTGCTGTGGAAAAATAATAAACGAGAAGATACCACGGTACTTTGTTTTCATGGTTTGCCACCGCTATTCCCCTTGCAACGACAGGCTGTTGTTTTTGTCCAAAATCGGCTGCTGATAGGACGGGAGAGTCTAACGGAATATCCATTACGTATAAGGTTGAGAATCGGTATAGAAAGATTATTGTCACGTAAATTGCAGAGCCATTGCAGTCACTACATTGTACAAACCCCTACGATGGAAACTTTGTTGAAAAAATGGTTGCGAAAGCCAATTCCTGTTTCGACCATCGCCTTTTCCCCCAGCACTTTTGCATTGATACCTCTGCAATCAGCAGTCGTGAGAGAACATTTTGATTTCTTGTATGTGGCCAGCGGTGAAGCGCATAAGAACCATCTTAATCTGCTTGAGGCTTGGCGACTACTTGCCGAAGCAGGTTTTATGCCTTCGTTGGGTTTGACCATTGCCCCCCATACCCATCCATTGCTGGCTATTGAAATTGCGCGATATCGAGAAGCATATGGACTGAAGCTCGTCAACAAGGGGAGCGTTGATTACAACGATATGCGGGCACTTTATCAAGCTTCATCGGCACTGATTTATCCGTCTAGAACTGAATCCTTCGGCTTGCCACTCATTGAAGCAAGTTGCCTAGGGCTGCCCGTGTTGGCACCTGAACTAGATTATGTGCGAGATGTGGTTCAACCTGTTGAAACATTTGACCCCAACTCCCCCGTTTCAATAGCGCGTGCCGTTAAACGTTTTCTTAACTATCCTGAACCCGCCTTTCGCATCCGTACTACACAGGATTTCATCGCAGAGGTGTTGAAATGAAAGTGCTGATTTGGACGCAGTATTTCTGGCCTGAAAATTTTCATATCAATGCCGTGGCGCGCAATTTACACATGCAAGGGATTGAGGTGACCGTCTTAACAGGTAAGCCTAATTACCCAGACGGCAAGATATTTCCTGGATACAAAAGCATGGGGATACAGTATGAAGAATATGCTGATTTTGAGGTTATCCGTATTCCATTAAGGCAGCGCAATAAGAATTCAGGTAAAGGATTGGCACTTAATTACCTTTCTTTTATTGCTTCTGGCTATCTATTTGCGCCTTATGCACTAAAGGGGCGGAAGTTTGATGTTGTTTTTGTGTATGCACCGTCACCACTACTGCAAGCATTGCCCGCGATCTTTGTTTCTTGGCTGAAACGTGTGCCTATGGTTTTATGGGTACAAGACATTTGGCCTGACGCGCTAGAGGCGACAGGTTTTATTAAACGTCGCTGGGTATTGGATATGGTGGGACTCGCAGTGCGCTATATCTACCGTTACTCAGATTCCATTCTCATTCAATCAGAAGGCTTTCGTACCTCGGTTGAGAAATGGACCTCACAAAGAGCCAAGATCCGTTTTTATCCAAACTCTGCTGAGGTTCAAGCAGTTGATAGTCAGATTCTTCAGTGTGAGACGAGCTTGGCTCAACAAATTGCGACCAGTTTTTCCGTCGTTTTTGCGGGTAATATAGGCACTGCGCAATCTTGCGAAACGATCATTGACGCAGCTAGATTGCTTCGAGATGTCGCAAACATCAAATTTTATTTGATAGGTCACGGCAGCATGGTTAAATCTGTGTCAGAAGCGATCGCCCATGATCAGTTAGAAAATATAGTCATGACAGGGCAGATGTCCCATGAGGTTATGCCTGAACTTTACGCTTCCGCATCCATTTTACTTTTAACATTACGCGATGAACCAGCACTTTCATCAACCATACCGAGCAAATTGCAAAGCTACTTAGCCGCTGGCAAGCCTGTGATTGCCTGTTGCAATGGGGAAGCTGCACATGTCGTTAAGGAAGCAAATGCAGGAATATCGTGCCCAGCAGGTGACGGTGCTGCCTTGGCTAAAGCCATCATGACGCTGTATGGAATGCAACCTGAAGCGCGCGTTTGTCTTGGCAATAACGGGCGAGCATATTTTGAATGCCATTTCAACTTGCAAAATCGAGGGGCTGAGCTTTTGACGCATTTTAAAGACGTGATTGCACAAAATACTCAATAAAGCTCATCATATGAAATTCTTGTTTGAACCTAGGTATTTATTCTCACAATTAAGTGTTGCATAACAGTCGGTCAATCCGCACCAAGCGATCCGCTTATGTTGCGTCGTCAGAAGTAGTTTGTGGGCTTAGTTCACCATGCGCTAACAAAGCAGTCTGCAACAACGTTTCGCCCCCAAGCTATAACCACTCACGTTGATCATCAGCCAAAAGGCACTGGCAAGCTACGCTTGAACATGAGCATGACTAAAGGCGATTGCGTGTGATGTGTGTCATGACGGATCGCATCGTAGATACTAGAACGGCCAATGAGAACGAACCTTATTTTCAATTGTGTAGTTGTTTTTGAATAGGCTCACCCCCGTGTGTTACGGATGAGCATACCTTTGGTGGTGGCAACGACATATAATGCGCCCTCTCATTTTGCTAGGGGTTCAATATGCAGCGTTTTTTTCCAAGTTGGGTCATGGCGGTGGCACTCTGCGTGAGCAGCGGGGCGAATGCGGTTGATCTGAGGGTTTTCGAGGTTCCCGCTATCGTCGCCCCACACATTGCCTTGTTGTTGCCGCTGAAATCTCCTGCGTTTAGCATGGCGGCGACGGCGGTAGAACAAGGTTTTATGGCGGCTAGCACGGTGGATAAAAAAGGCTTGCCTGTGCGCGTGTATGGTTGTGCCGATGAAAGCCAAGAAATCGTCGCGTTGTACGCGCAAGCTGTGGCAAATGGGGCGCAGGCAGTGGTCGGTCCATTAACACGCAAAGGGGCGGGGCTGATTGCGCAACAACCGAATATCAACGTACCCACTTTGGTATTGAACACATTAGAGGAACGCGGCGATTTGCCACTGTATTCCTTTGCGATGGCAATAGAAGCGGAAGCGCGCTTAGTGGCGCAACAAGCGGCCCGCGCAGGGCTGCGTGACGCGATTGTGATTGGCTCGATGTCGCCCTTTGATTTACGGGTGCAGTTCGCTTTTGAAGAGGCTTGGAATGCAGCTGGGGGGACAATCAATCGTGAAATTGAGTTTAATGGCGACCCCGCACAATTGGCAGGCATCACGGTACAACCCGATACTTTGATTTTCTTGGCAGGCAATGCCCAGCAAGCACGCTTGATGCGTCCTTATTTACCCAAAAAGTTGCCTATTTATGCCACGTCACAGATATTTGCCAATTATTCGCCGACTAACTTTGAACTAAATGGGATTCGTTTTGTAGACATGCCTTGGTTGGTGCAAGCCGACCATCCTGCGGTGCGCACTTATCCGCGCGCTAACCCGCCCTTGCCTGTGGAGCTGGATCGCTTATATGCTTTGGGCATAGATGCGTTTCAATTGATTCAGATTATCATGCAAAATCAATGGGATAATGCCTTGCCGTTAAATGGAGTCAGTGGGGAAATTCAGCTCAATGGACATCAGTTTTTGCGGAGTGCCATGCCTGCTATTTTTATACAGGGACGCGTGCAATCACCTGATGCACCCACCAGTGAGGTGTTGTTATTCCCTGGTCAAGCGCACAACAAACCATGAATGCCGACGGGGTGTTAGCAGAGCAGTGGGCGTTGCATTATCTACAACGACAAGGTCTGCGCCTCGTGGCACAAAACTATCGTAGCCGTTTTGGTGAGATTGACTTGATGATGATGGAGGGTGCGGTGTTGGTTTTTATTGAAGTGCGCTTGCGGCGACAAGGGAGCTTTGGCGGGGCGGCGGCTAGTATTGATTACCACAAGCAACAACGCCTGATTCGCACCGCGCAACAGTATCTTAGCAACCAAGCGCGCACGCCCCCTTGCCGTTTTGATGCGCTGATAATGGAAGATGCGCAAGGACGCAATGTGCAGTGGTTTAAAAATGCCTTTGAAGCATGAGGGCAAGGTGTTGCGTACAAGTGTTGTTCGTTGTTCGTTGTTCGTTGTTCGTTGTTCGTCGTTAGTTGGTAGTCGTTAGTTGGTAGTTTTTAGTTTTCGGGACTCGATCATATCCCTATGAATACATGAAAAACATTCAGCGTGCGCTACGATTACCCGCCCCACCAACTACCAACTACCAACTACCAACTACCAACTAACGACTAACGACTAACGACTAACGACCGATCTTGTTCGTTACTGAGCGGATTTTTTGTGAAGTTTAATACCTAATTGTTTGAGTTTTCGATACAGGTGGGTGCGTTCCATGCCTGTTTTTTCTGCCACGCGCGTCATATTTTCGGCCTCTTGACCCAAGTGATATTGCAAATAATACGTATCAAACTGGTCGTGAGCCTGACGCAATGGTAATGCTAACCACGCAGGCAGTTGGTTTTCAGGATTGATCACGGGGGCATCTATAACCGCCACGGGATTGGCTTCTGGGGGGGAGGCGAGTGGTCGCACAGGCGGTCTTCCTGTGCTAATCGCTTTTGCCACCGTGGACAATAGTTTTTGTAGTGAAATGGGTTTTTCCAGAAAATCAACCGCGCCGATGCGCGTGGCTTCCATGGCGGTTTCTATCGTGCCATGTCCTGACATCATCACCACGGGCATGGTCAGCGAGTTCTCACTCAGCCATTCTTTAAGCAAGGCAATGCCATCCACATCGGGCATCCAGATATCCAACAACACCAAGTCGGGTTGATGGGTTTGTCGATAGATCCGCGCTTGTTCGGCATTTTCTGCCAAGGCCACTTGATAGCCTTCATCAAACAAAATTTCCGCCAATAATTCACGGATCCCCATTTCATCGTCTACTACTAAAATTGTCTTCATGCCACCTCCATCACCGTGGGGAGGGTGATCGTAATCGTTGCCCCACCGTTGCTGTTGTTTTCAATACCGATTTGTCCGTTGTGTTCTTCAATAATTTTTTTCACGATAGCCAGCCCCAGTCCTGTGCCTTTACTCTTGGTGGTCATATAGGGTTCAAAGGCGCGGGAAAGTACCTGATCGGCAAAACCACTGCCGTTGTCGGCGACGTGTAAGCTGACGCTGCCTCCCTGTGCGGTGGTACTTAGCGTGATATGCGCATCCGCTTGCCCTTGCAAGGCATCTTGGGCATTTTGCAGCAAATTGTGAATGACCTGACGCAAGCGCGTGGCATCGCCTTGGACGATGGCGTGAGGGGCTAACAAACGGGTCGTCATCCTCATCCCATTCGCCTCATATAAATTCAATACTTCTTGTATCAACTGATGCAAATCCAGCGGGCTTAATTTCAACACAGGACCGCGCGCATAATTGGCAAAATCGCTGACCATGTTCTTCAATGCGTCCACTTGACTGACGATGGTTTGGGTGGCGCGTTGCAATAATTGGGCATCGGCAGGATTTAAATGCGCACTGAGTTTATGCTGTAAACGTTCCGCCGAGAGCTGAATGGGGGTCAGCGGATTTTTGATTTCGTGCGCCAAACGCCGCGCTACTTCACCCCATGCCGCTTGACGTTCCGCTTGTAACAAATAGCTAATGTCATCAAACACTACCACATAACCTGCTTCTGCCCCTTGCGGCAAGCGTGTTCCGCGCATCAACAAAACTTGCGTGCCATTTTTGCTCACGCGCTCAATTTGCTTGCGCCATTCGCCATTATCCACTTCTGCGAAAGCTGCGTATATCGTGTCGCAAAAAGAGGTCAACAGCGGGTATCGTGCAGCAATGTCAGTTAAGTTCATGCGTTCCATCTCTGATAGCGGCGCGGATAAAATTTGTCCTGCACGGGTATTGACCGAGCGCAAACGCAAATCCGCATCAAAACCGATTACCCCTGAAGAAAGATGCGTCAATACACTTTCCAAATAACCTTTTGCACTCTCTACTTGTTGCTGTTGCAATTCGCTGGTGGCTTTGGCATCGGCTAACTGGCGGATCATCTGGTTAAACAACGCCGTTAGCGCGCCCAATTCATCTTGACTGCGCACGGGATATTGCCCGCTAAAATCTCCCTGTGCCACGGCGCGCGTCCCTTCCGCCAAGGCTTCCAAAGACGAGCCTAGTTTATCACTGATGAAAAAAGCCGCCGACACCGCTGCCAGCAACACAATCAACAGCGATAAGGTCAAGGTAATACCATACAGGCGTTTCAAGCCCACGCGTGACAACACTAAGGCTTGGTAATCTCGATAAACCCCTTGCACCGTCTCGGCATCGTGTTCCACTTTGGGCGGGACAGGCTGGGTAAATTGCAATACATACTGGCGTGTGTCGGGTGGATGGGTTTTAACCAGCACCATGGTGCGCAAAATCAAGCCTTTATTCGGTACGGTGTCCACCACGGCATATTGCGATTTTTGGATGACCTCTGCTAGCATGTACGGGTCTAGTGGCACGGGTGTTTTGTTTTGCCCTGCACTGGCAAAAGCCACCGTTTTGCCCGCGAGGGTAAATACTGCCGCCTCTTGCGCCATGCCTTCGTCTATCAATCGCCGCAAAGCCACTTGATACTGCGGGGGGGATTTTTCGGCTAAGAGCAAGCTAACAAACTGGGTTTTTTGGGATAACTCGCGCAAACTATTATCCAAGGCATTTTTACCCAGATTGAGTCCGCCTTCCAAGGCTTTTTCGACTCGCACATCAAACCACGATTCGATACTTTTACCTAAAAACTCAACCGAAACGGCATACACCAAAATACCTGGCAAAACAGCAATGCCGATAAAAAACAACGCCAAGCGCATGGTGAGTTTAGCGCCGAATACTTTGTTTTTCAGCTTGGTGCGTAATTGCCAGAATTGGTAGAGTACCAACAAAGACAAACCCACTACCAACAAGCCCGTCAGCCATAACGCGTTGTAATAGTGATTGGAAAAAAGTTCGCTGTTAGCACTTTTACTGGACAGCAAATACAACAACACCGCCCCCGCCGTCGTGCTGAGCAAAATAATGTATTTCAATGCACAACCTCGCTATTTTGGCGTGCCGCAATTTCGTCGGGATGGATCACCCAGCGATACCAACCAGAATCCAGCTCCCAATCTTTACTGGTCAAGGCATTGACCTGCAACAACTTAGGTAATTGTTCTATATCCAGTCTGAGACGCGCGCCCGCCAAATAATTACCTGTCTTTTTAAATAAGTCCGTCAAAATCGCGGGCGAGCTTTGTCGTTGCATCACCCGCAAAGCGTCTTCTAAGGTGGGGAAGTTTTGATACAGCGCGCCATGCGAAATACGATATTGGCGCGTGAGTACGTTGTAAGACAGCTTAATGATATGTTCACTTTTGATCATTTCTTCATCTAACCAATACCAGCGCGAGCGCGTCACATTGAATTCGCTGACGAAATAAATCGCCACGCCATGCGACAAGGCTTGTTCCACCACAAAACTCAGACGGATATTAAAATTGGCGGCCAGTTGATAACTATCCTCGCTCACCCGCACATCCGTTTTGTTGACGGAAATGCTATCGGCATACGCCAGACTGCCCCACGCCAGCAAAAGCAAATACAACCCGCACCGCGCCAAGCGATGCAGGCTGGATTGCCACGCCCCCTTAACAGGCGAATTAGCTGGTTTTTTGCAACAAGGCATAGAAAAATCCATCTTGTAAATCGCTAGGGACTAACTGCCCCGTGCTGCCATTGGGTAAGCGTAGGGGCAGTCGCGTCGCGTCTTTTTGTTTGGCTAAAAATGCCGAGATCACGCCTTCGTTTTCTTGTGAAAACACGGAACAGGTCACATACAACATTTTGCCGCCGACCGCCAAAGTCGTCCATAAAGCTTGCACAATATCCAGTTGTTGTCTGGCGAAAGCAGAAATATCTTCGCGACGACGCAGCCATTTGATGTCGGGATGACGGCGCACCACACCTGATGCAGAACACGGCACATCCGCCAAAATGCGGTCAAATGGCTTGCCATTCCACCATTGCGACGGCAGTTCCGCATCGCCAAGCACCAATTTCGCCTGCAAATGCAAGCGTTGCAAATTTTCATCCACGCGATGCAGGCGTTTGGCATCCTTATCCACCGCCCATAAATCCAACTCGTACAACTCCAACAAATGCGCGGTTTTGCCGCCAGGCGCAGCACACGCATCCAATACTTTCATGCCGTTTTTCACATCCAACAAACCCGCTGCACATTGCGCACCCGCATCTTGCACTGACACCCAGCCGTCAAAAAATCCAGGTAATTTATCCACGGCAACTGGCTGGTGCAACAGCAGCGCGTCAGGTGCAACAAACTCCCCAGATTGTCCTTCGTTCGCCAATAATTCCGCGTATTGATCGACGGTATGATGTCTCACATTCACCCGCAACGTCATCGGCGGATGTTGATTACCCACCGCCAAAATTTGGGCAGCGACTTCTTTGCCATATTGCGCGGTCAACATGTCGATCCACCACGCCGCGTGGCTAAATTTGCCTTCAGGCGTGCGCTCTGCCCCGATCATCAACGCCTCTTGATTGCGCAAAAAATTGCGCAGCACGGCATTCGCCAAACCGCTCATGCGCTGATTCAAGGTGCGCACCGCCTGCACCGCCTGATCCACCACCGCGTGCTGCCCTGCTTTGCTATATTGCAACTGATACAACGCCACCAACAACACAAAAACGATGCGTTGATCTTCCAGCGGCTTTTCCAACAACTGCCCCAATACGCCGCGCAATTGTCCATAAAACCGCAACGTCCCAAAACTCAAATCCTGCAACGCCCCCCGCTCCGACGACTTCCAAGCCGTCTTATTGCGCAAAGTATCCTCCAGAATTTGATTCAAATTTCGTCCATTTTCCAGCACTTGCTGAACCAAATGCGCAGCGGTAAGTTGTATTTGTTGCATGATATATCCTGTTAAAGCATTACCCCGTGCGGGGAAGGTAGGGTGGATAAGCGCAAGCGCATCCACCATTTTGTTTTTAAATTCAGGCGGATGCGCTACGCGCATATCCGTCTTACGAGTTACATGATCTAAACTTTCTTGACTCTATCTTCCATAAACATCGGCAACGACAACACAATTGCTTCAAATACCAATCGAACTTGACCGTATGCAAAAAGGACAACCGCTAGCCAAAAAGGCAAAGAGGTTAGACTTGTTGAATTGACTTTTTCATAAGCAATCCACGGAAAGAAAGCAAAACTGGCAAAAGCTAACGCGCCATAGTAGGGCAACATACGCCCTTGCAAATAAGTAGCAATGATCTGTCTAAATCCATTTGCCTCAATGAGTTGCTGTCCATGTGTGGTGTGCCTCGCAATTTGTTGATTGACTATAATCAGCGAGATTGAAGGAGACAGCTTGCTAAAAACATTCTCCTCAAGGAAATCAGCAAAACCAATGTTTGATAGTACATAACGACGTTTTGGAATGCCATTAAAGGCAGGAAAAACGATTAAAAACAGGTTTAAAAATAACAACATAAAACACAAGTAAATCGTACCGACAAAAGCATATGTCACGTCTGGTGTAAGACTAGCATCCACCAGCCATCGAACATAGGGAATGAGGGGCATTATCCAATATGTAGCGGGATCAATAAAATGGTGGAAGCTCACAAGTAGCTGAGGAGACTTAAAATAAACGACCATTGTCCACAAAAACAAAAATAAAATGAGCCAGTGCATGATCTCACAAAACAAATTTCGTCCCGTATGAGCGTTGGATCGTATTGATGTGTTTTTCATACAGGCAGAACAAAATGCGCAGCGGTAAGTTGTATTTGTTGCATGATCTATCCTGTTAAAGCATTACCCCGTGTGGGGAAGGTAGGGTGGATAAGCGCAAGCGCATCCACCATTTTATTTTTAAATTCAGGTGGATGCGCTAGGATTATCCACCCTACGATCCGTAGGTGCGACAAATTCGCACGTTTTTTTGCATATTTCTTCATCAGCGCATCATAAGCCTGCTTCGTTGCAGGGTCAGCTAATAATTCCGCAACAAAGGCCGCATCATGTGGCACAGGATTGTATCGTTCGTCTTGCATTTTGAATCTCCTTGGCGTTTTCTCATCGCTACTTTTAAATGCGACGAATACAAACCCGTGCGAATAAATTCGCACCTACGTCCCTTCCCCCTTCTCCCTTGCCTCTTCCCCCAAAAACGCGCCCACCTTCATCATTTGCGCCAATTGTCCCGCTGCTTGGGGTTTTCCGCCTGCCCGTTGGACGGTTTCCAATCGCAATCCATGTTGCCCGCAGGCAACGGTGATGCCGTGTTTGTCTAGGGCAATAATTTCACCTGCTTGCCCTGTCACACCGTCCACCACGCTGCTTTGCCAGACTTTGAGCATCGCGCCTTGGTACTGCGTTTGGCAGGTAGGAAAGGGGTTGAAAGCGCGCACGGCGCGTTCAATCACATGCGCATCCAAGCTCCAGTCTATCATCGCTTCGCTTTTTAACAACTTGCTGGCGTAGGTCGCGAGTGTCGCATCTTGTTTTTCGGGCGTGAGTTGCGGCAATTGGCGCAAGGCTTGGACGATGCTGTGCGCACCTTGTGCCGCGAGTTTGTCGTGCAACAAGGCGGCGGTGTCGGTTGCGGCAATAGGTGTAACCTCGCGCAGCAACATATCGCCCGTATCTAGCCCCACATCCATTTGCATAATGGTGATGCCTGTTGTTGCATCGCCCGCTTGTATCGCCCGTTGAATGGGGGCGGCACCGCGCCAACGAGGCAGCAAGGACGCGTGGATATTCAAACAGCCCAAGCGCGGCAAGGTCAAAATGCGTTGTGGCAAAATCAGCCCATAAGCGGCAACCACCATCACATCCGCATTCAGCGCGGCAATTGCTTGAGCCGCTTCATCAGTTCTTAACGTCGTGGGCTGCATCACGGTCAAACCATGTTGCAAAGCCAGTTGTTTAACAGGACTGGCAGTGAGCTGCATCCCGCGTCCAGCGGGACGGTCGGGCTGCGTCAATACCGCCACGATGTCATGTTCGGGCAACAACGCGGCTAAGGCTTGCGCCGCAAAAACAGGCGTACCTGCGAAGATTATTTTCATGGTTTGTTTATTCCATTTAGGGAAGGGAGAAGGGGGAAGAGAGAAGGGAAAAACCGCGCACGCGCATCATTTTCTGGTGAAACGAGAAGGGTGAAACATGAAACAAACCGTCGCACCCCCACACCCTTCCCTTTTCTCCCTTCCCCCTTCTCTTTAAAACTCACATATTCTCCCGCTGCCGTTTAATCAACTTGGCGCGGATGCGGCCTTGTTTAAGTTGCGACAAGTGTTCGACAAACACTTTGCCATGCAAATGGTCTATTTCGTGCTGGATGCACACGGCTAAAAAACCATCGGCTTTCAAAGTAAACGCCTCGCCTTGTTCATTTTGCGCGCTGACGGTGATTTTTTCGGCACGTTGCACTTTTTCGTAAATCCCAGGCACAGACAAACAGCCCTCTTCGCTTTCTTCATCACCACTTTGCGCCAGCAATTTGGGGTTAATCAACACCAACAGCTGGTCATGGGTTTCAGAAATATCTGCGATGATAATCTGTTGATGCACATCGACCTGGGTCGCTGCCAAGCCCACGCCAGGGGCGGCGTACATGGTTTCTGCCATGTCGCGAATCAGCTTGCGCGTGCTATCCGTCACCTGTTTTACAGGCTGGGCAATTTTTTGTAAACGCGGATCGGGGTACTGCAAAATTTTAAGTATGGTCATGCGAATTCCATGAAGGCTTGCTTATTTAGATGACTAGAGGCAAAATTTGGCGCAGCAACTTCCCTTCGCCTTTCTTTTACACTCTGCGGGACTCTTTCATGCGCAAGATTATATCGCTGATTTGCTTTTTATTGCCTGCCATCGCCTTGGCTGCTGAACCTGAAATTCGACCTGATGCACCAGATCATCACGTTGTGGTGAAGGGCGATACACTTTGGGGTATTTCAAATCTGTTTTTTAAAGACCCTTGGAAATGGCCTCAGCTGTGGGGCGTGAACCAAGATGGCATTAAAGACCCACACTGGATTTACCCTGGCAATGTGATTCGATTTGATCGCAATGCGGGCAAGATTCAAATTGGAGTGGTGAATGGCGAGGTCAAATTAGCCAATGGCACGGTGAAGTTATCGCCTACGATACGCGAGGAAAAAAACGATGCCATCCTCAGCATCCCTTCGCGCGCACTAAATCCCTTCTTAGCCCAGCCTTTAGCGGTAGAAGAAAGTGACCTAGAAACCGCCCCGACGATCGTCGCATTGCAAGAACAGCGCGTGGTACTGGGCATGGGAGAATTAGGCTATGCCAGCGGACTCACCGCCGACCAAGGCATCAAGTGGCAAGCGTATCAGCCCGCAAAGCCATTAGTTGATCCTGAAACCGAAGAAACCCTAGGATACGAAGTCACTTATTTAGGCGATGTTAAAGTCGTCAAATTTGCGGATCCTAGCAAAATTGATGAACCCAGCACTTTTCGCGTCACCAAAAATCGTCAAGAAATTGAACGCGGCGCGCGCTTAGTGCCGTTTAAAGAAGAATTAACCAGCCATTATTTGCCGCGCGCACCTGAACGCCTGATAGAAGGCAAAGTCATCTCAATTTACGGCAGCTCGACCCAAGCCAGCCAGAACAGCATCATTACCCTCAATAGAGGCGCGCGAGACGGGTTGCAAGTCGGTCATGTATTGGCATTGTACAAAGCGGGAAAAACCGTGCAATATCAAGGCAATGATGTCAATTTGCCCGATGAGCGCAATGGTTTGCTGTTTATATTCCGCGTCTTTAACAAAGTGGCTTACGCCTTGGTGATGGAAACGCGTTTGCCTGTCACCCTACTGGATCGCGCTCAAACGCCCTAACATGGACGCGGCACTCAAGGCTTGGTTGGCACTCAGCCTGACACGCGGATTGGGGGGCGAGGCATCACGTCAGTTGCTCAAGCAATTCGGTTCGCCAGAAGCTGTTTTTGCCGCACCGATTAGCCAACTCAAGGATTACGTCAAAACCGACGTGGCGACTGAAATCAGTAAAGGGATTTCAGATGAACGCATCGCTCCCGCGCTGACTTGGTTGCAAGATGAACGTAATCACATCATCACCCTTGCGGATGCGGACTATCCACAAGCCCTGTTGAATATCGCTGACCCGCCCATTTTGTTGTATGTCAAAGGACTGCGCGATTTACTGAATCGTCCCGCACTTGCCATCGTAGGGAGTCGCGCTGCCACGCCGCAAGGTGAACGGAATGCGGAAGCCTTTGCACAAGCACTGAGCGAGGCTGGTTTGAGCATCATCAGTGGCATGGCGCATGGCATAGATGCCGCCGCCCATCGCGGCGCATTACGTGGTCAGGGCAGTAGTATTGCGGTGGTGGGAACGGGTTTAGACAGAATTTATCCCGCTTCGCACCGTGAGTTAGCACACACTTTAGCAGATCAAGGCGTGCTGATTTCAGAATTCGCCCTCGGCACGCCGCCCTTGCCTGCCAATTTTCCGCGTCGTAATCGGCTGATTAGCGGCATGAGTTTAGGCTGTTTGGTGGTGGAAGCCTCGTTACAAAGCGGTTCGCTGATTACCGCGCGTTTGGCGATGGAACAAAACCGCGACGTATTCGCCATTCCAGGCTCGATTCACGCCCCCCAAAGCAAAGGCTGCCACGCGCTGATTAAACAAGGGGCGAAGCTGGTGGAGTCGGCACAAGATGTCCTTGAAGAACTGGGCAGTCTGTTTCACCCCTCGCCCATCTGCCCGCCTCCCCTCTCCAAGACTGAGACGCTGCCTACCTCAGAAGCCAGTTTACTGACGCATTTAGGCTACGATGCCGTCGATTTAGACACCCTTTGCACACGCAGCGGCTTGACGATTAGCCAGCTATCCGCCATGCTGTTGACGCTGGAGCTGAATGGGCGGGTGCATACCTTGCCTGGCGGCTTATATCAACGAACGAATTAGTTGGTTGCTAGTCGTTAGCGGTTAGTCGTTAGTTGGTAAGGTGGATAAGCGCAGCGCATCCACCATTAACTAGCAACTAACAACTAACAACTAACAACTAACAACTAACAACTAACAACTAACAACTAACAACTAACAACTAACGACTAACGACTAACGACTAACAACTAACGACTAGCAACTAACGACTATGTTTGAAATCCTCATGTATCTGTTTGAAAGTTATTTCGATGCGGGCAGTTATCCGCCCCCTGAAAAGCTCTCGCGCAAGCTTTCCGCAGCAGGCTTTGAAGGCGACGAAATTGACGAAGCATTGACGTGGCTCTCAGCTTTGCAAGCGCAAACAGCCGATAGTTATCCCGCTTCGCTAGAACACACGGGCTTGCGTTGCTTTGCCGAGGTGGAACTGCGGCGCATCAGCCAAGATGCCCGCCAATTCTTGTTGTTTGCCGAGCAACAAAAGCTCATTTCTGCGGTAGAACGCGAAATGATTATTGACCGTGCGATTGCCCTGCAACAGTCTCAATTGGGCTTGGATAAGCTCAAACTCATTATGTTGATGGTGCTTTGGAATCGCCATCAAGAACTCGATCCCTTGCTAATTGAGGAATTGATCTCGCCCTTACATTCCTCGCAATTACACTAAATACTCTTACGCATGGCTACTCATCTTCTGATTGTCGAATCTCCCGCCAAGGCGAAAACGCTGCAAAAGTATCTGGGCAAAGACTACGAAGTCCTTGCTTCTTATGGACATGTTCGCGACCTCGTGCCGAAAACGGGTGCTGTGGATACTGAAAACGGTTTTGCCATGCAGTACGAAACCATCGCGCGCAATAGCAAACATGTGGATGCGATTGCCAAAGCCGCTGCGACGGTCGATCACATCCTGCTTGCACCCGATCCTGACCGCGAAGGGGAAGCCATCGCGTGGCACATTGCGGAATTGCTCAAAAGCAAACGCGCCTTAAAAAACAAGACGATGCAGCGCGTGGTATTTTACGAAATCACCCAATCTGCCGTGCGCGAAGCCGTCGCCCATCCGCGTGAAATTTCCATGCCGCTGGTCAATGCGCAACAAGCGCGCCGCGCCTTGGATTACTTGGTCGGCTTTAATTTGTCGCCGTTATTGTGGCGCAAAATCCGCGCGGGCTTGTCAGCAGGACGGGTGCAAAGCCCCGCTTTACGGCTGATCGTCGAACGCGAACTGGAAATCGAAGCCTTTAAAACCCAAGAATACTGGTCGATTCATCTGGACAGTCACAAAGATTTCCACAATTTCACCGCCAAATTATTCCAGTATCAAGGCAAAAAACTAGAGCAACTCAGTATCGGTAGCCAAGCCGAATACGAAGCGATTTCGGCAAAACTGAACGACGCGAAATTACCGCCCAAAGTGGTGCGCGTGGAGAAAAAAGCCAAACAACGCTACGCTGCCGCGCCATTCACCACCTCCACTTTGCAACAAGAAGCGGTGCGTAAACTCGGCATGACTTCGGAACGCACCATGCGCACCGCACAGTCGTTGTACGAAGGCGTGGATATTGGCGGACAAACCGTCGGCTTGATTTCGTATATGCGTACCGATTCGGTGACGTTGGCGCAAGAAGCCGTGCAGGAAATTCGCGGCTATATCAAGGATAATTTCGATAGCGAGTACTTACCTAGCCATCAGCCGCAATACAAAAGCAAAACCAAAAACGCCCAAGAATCGCACGAAGCGATCCGCCCCACCTCGATTTTGCGCACCCCCGACAGCGTGCGCAGCCGCCTCACCGCCGACCAAGCGCGGCTGTATGAGATGATTTGGAAACGCACTTTGGCGTGCCAAATGACTCCCGCCCGCTACGACACGGTGAGTTTGGATATTCGCCTCGGCGGCGACGACACCTTGTTCCGCGCCTCTGGGCAAGTGTTGGTCTTCCCTGGTTTTATCAGCGTGTATATGGAAGACGTGGATGATGCTGCCGAGGAAGAGGGCGGTAAATTGCCGCCGTTGGTGGAAGGTGAAGTGATTCCGTTGGACAAATTGTACGGCGAGCAACATTTCACCCAACCGCCCCCGCGCTTTTCGGAAGCGAGTTTGGTCAAGGCGTTGGAAGAGTACGGCATTGGTCGCCCGTCAACCTATGCAACCATTATTTCGACTTTGCAAGCCCGCGAATACGCGATTATCGACAAAAAACGCTTCGTGCCCACCGATGTGGGGCGCGTCGTCACCAAATTTTTGACCGAGCATTTCACCCGCTATGTGGATTACCACTTCACCGCTGGGCTGGAAGACGAGCTGGATGAAGTGTCCGAAGGCAAACGCGATTGGATCGGCGTGTTGGACGAATTTTGGAAAGGTTTTTCCAGCCTAATCAAAGACAAAACCAATATCGACCGCCCCGTGGAATTGCTGGACGAAGCCTGTCCCGACTGCGGCAAACCCTTGGCGAAAAAACTCAGCCGTTACGGTAGTTTTGTCAGTTGCACCAACTACCCCGAATGCAAATACAAACGCAGTTTGAGTGGCGACACGGAAGAAGAAGCCTCGTTACGCATCGAGCTGGGCGCGCACCCTGAAACGGCGCAACCCGTGCTGCTGTTGCGCGGGCCTTACGGGCATTACGTCCAACTCGGCGAAGTGGTCGCGGGCGAAAAAGCCAAACCCAAACGCGTGTCGTGGCCGAAAGAATTGCCGCTGGAAAACGTTGACTTAGCCACCGCGCTAAAACTGCTGTCCCTGCCGCGTGACCTTGGTTTGCACCCCGAAAGCAACAAAAAAGTCATCGTCAATATCGGACGCTTCGGTCCTTACATCGGGCACGACGGCAAATTCAAATCCGTCCCCAAAAGTGACAGCATTTTTGAAATCGGCATGGCACGCGCCGTGGAATTGTTAAGCCAAGCTCGCGAAGGCAACACCGTGCTGCGCGTCTTGGGCAACCACCCCGACGACCAAACCAGCATCGAAATTTGCAGCGGACGCTACGGTCCCTACGCCCGCCACGGCAAAATCAACGCCACCTTGCCCAAAGAGGTCGGGGTGGATGAAGTCACGCTGGAACAAGCCTTAGCCCTCATTGCTGTTAAAGCGGCTAAAGAACCTACCACGCGCAAAAAACCTGCCGCCAAGGCAGCCGCGCCCACAAAGGATGAAGCCAAACCTAAGGCAGCGGTGAAAAAAGTGGCGGCGAAGCAACCTGCCGTTAAAAAAGCGGTGACCAAAACCAGCACCGCAGCAAAAAAAACCGCCAAGCCACGGGCAACTAAGCCGCGAGCGGAATAAAGATCGTTATTTCGTCAAGTGCCATGCGGTGTTGAACGCAGAATTTTCCTGATTTTGGCATGAAAAATGCGGCATGAATGCGCTTGCACACGGCGATACGCATTGCCGAAACAAGAAACCAGTCGCGCCAGCCGCAAGTTGAAGTGGATGCGCGGAATATGGCAACGGCTCAGCTTATAAAATAACTGATAAACCAAAAGGATTCATCATGTTACAAACCATCGAAGTGGAGATTGACGCGCAAGGCGGGATACATCCGCTGCAAGCCTTGCCCTTTGCGGCAGAGCGGCGGGCTTTGTTGACCTTGGTCGTGCCTGATCGCAAACCGTCTGCACCAGCCGATTGGCGCAGTTTTGCAGGGCGATTGTGCGGCACGGCTAACTTTAACGGCGACGCGGTGGAAATTCAGCGAAAGATGCGCGATGAATGGTGCTAAATGGTTGCTGGACACCAATGTGGTGATCGGTTTATTGAAAATGCAGCCCGCTGTCATCGCACTGCTTGAAGTACAAGCCGTGGATTTTGGGCAAATTGCGGTCAGCCAAATCACTCGGATGGAGTTGCTGGGTTTCCCCAATTTGGAAACAGAGGAAGAGTCCACTATTCTGGCATTTTTGCAACATTGCCAAGTGATTTTGCTGGACGAGGCGATTGAGCAACAAGCCACGCGATTGCGTCGAAGCCGCCCATGCAAGTTACCTGATGTCATCATAGCCGCCACCGCGCAAGTGCATCAATTGACATTGTTGACGCTGGATCAACGGCTGGCGGACATATTTGCAATGCGCGTAGTTTGCAATAAAAATAATTGATGACCAGATACCCCCTCGCAGCCTTATGAGCAGCGACGTTTTTGGCTTGTGCCGATACAAAACGAGCTGCGCCACCCAACACCGCACTTCGATGGGTATTTCACGACAGTAGGGCTAAGCATTAGGGAGACGAAGTGATGTATAAATTGACGGCAATTGAACTCCGAAAACTCAGAACCTAACCAACGAGACTGGGGGTATTCCAATGCACGGAGAGTCAACACAATTGACGAGAATTATTATTAGCCTGCTTCTGTTGGTCTTGCTCAGTAGCGGCATTTGGTCTTATGGTGCTGCGTCCTATTTTGAGTATTTACAGCAAGAACAAGCCGTTGCGGACATGGTGCGTCTTGCTGAGGAGCAGGCTAGTATCAACACAGGGACGAGTGTTGAGTTATTACGACGACGATCCGAAGCCAATGCCACATTGCAGATTGAACTCACTCACTGTCAAGTCGCGGCGGAAAAAGCGAAAATTGACTATTTGAATCGCAATCAAAAACCCATGCCAAATCAATCAGGCGAATACTTCGTCACGCGAACGGTCATGGACGAAGCAGACAAAATACGACGGGACGGTATGCAAAGATGTGAGGAAATGTTTTATATGGGCATGGACTTGCAAAGCCGCTCAACCCAATCTACAACACGTTCTTTTTAATTAATATATTTTTTATTCAATATGTTAGCCAAGCTATTTTTATTAAATGCTGTCTATGTGAAAGTGCGGCGAAATCAGTTTCAAGTTCGAAGTTTGAAATCAGGAGTCGATGTGACCAGCGTCGCCCAGACACCTTTTACCACCACAAGACTACTTATTGGTCAGTTCGCAGCGGCTGAAAGTGCGTTGAAAGCAGCCTTGAAACAACTACCGCAGGGCTATTTGCGATTTTTTTCACCCGACATTGTCATTCATCCATTAGAAATGGTTGAAGGCGGATTGTCAGAAATTGAGGAACGTATCATCCACGAGGTGGCGGTTGGTGCGGGTGCAAAAAGAGTGGTTGTTTGGCTTGGACACGAACTAAATGATGACGAAGTGAAGAAGATGCTAGGAGGCTCATAAAACATCGTATCGTTTGTGACCCATAGATTGGGTTGCGCGCAGCCCAGTGTTCCTGCGTCGATCCACAATCCCGCGCTATTGCGTCGCAATGAGAAGTGCGGTTAAAAATTGGGCGTATTCTCCCTATTGACGCTATACTTAACGCTGATTAGAAAGCACTTGATATTTTTCACGTCACTTAACGGTGGTATTCAAAAACGACACTTACTTGGAAGGAATCTCATGTCTTTGCTAGATTACAAAATTTATGGTCATGACTTGCAATACGTTCAATTTACTTTGGCGGAGGGGCAAGAAGTCATTGCGGAGCAGGGTTCGATGATGTTTATCGACCAAGATATTGAAACGAATGCGATTTTGGGGGATGGCAGTGCGTCTGCGTTTGGGGCGATAGGTCGTTTCGTCAATGCCATTAAACGCTCGTTCACGGGCGAGTCGATGTTTAGCAGCCATTATAAAAATGATGCCAGTTATCCCCAGCGCGTGGCAATTGCTGCACCAGGTCCTGGTGAAATTGTGGCGATCAATTTGGATGAACAAGGCGGCTCGATTATTTGCCAAAAGGGTGCGTATTTGGCAGGGGAAAAGGGACAGAAAATTCAAATCGCCTTTCAAAAGCGGGTGCGAGTGGGCTTGTTTGGCGGCGAAGGCTTCATCATGCAAAAAATCAGTGGACACGGTACGGTGTTTATCCATGCGTCGGGTGCGTTGCGGCAAGTGGCACTGGGACCCGTGGATGCGCTGCGCGTCGATACAGGTTGCCTCGTGGGCATGTCCTCCAGTGTGCGTTATGACATCAAATACACAGGCAAACTCAAAACCAGTTTGTTCGGCGGCGAAGGCTTGTTTTACGCCACGGTTTCAGGACCAGGTCATGTCTGGATGCAGTCTTTGCCGTTGAGTCGCTTGAGCAAGGTGTTGATGACGGCGGCGATTTCAGGGCGGGGCAAAGGCTCAATCTGGGGAAAACTCTATCTAGTCGGTATTGTGATTTTTGTGATTGCGTCGCTCTTTATCGAGAAGTCATAGGTCAAGATGTGGCATGGAGAAGTAGTCGCTGCAAACTAGCGACTAACGACTAACGACCCAATCCCCAATTATTTGTACCTAACCACTAGCATGACTGATATTCAAATTTTTCTGTTTGGTGCTGACTTACCCGTCGCGGGGCTGCGCGTCCAGTGCGTAGCGAATCAAGAGGGCATACACCTCCAATCGGCATCATTTGCCGCCCCATCATTTATCAAGTGGGGCGAATTGCAGGCAAAAGTAGCGGGTTTCGATCATGACCAACTGCAACTCACTTGGCAGCAAGATGCGGCGTGGTCATTGATACCCGCAGATGCCGCAGCACAGAAACAACTGATCGCCGCTTTGCCACACAATGGTGTCGCAGGTTTTACCCATTGGCAACGCGAGACGCAATCGCAAAGTTGGCTGTGGAAAGGTATTTTGTACGCCACCGCCTTTGTGGGATTGGCTCTGTTGTTGCTGGTTTGGCAGCATGATCGTGCGGCGATGTGGGCGGCGAACAGGGTGTCGATGAAGACGGAAAAGAGCTTGGGGGAATCCGTACTGAAATCGCTCAACCCAAAAGCCAACTTCCTCAGCGAAGGCGAAGCCGTGAAAACCGTGCAGCGCATCGGGCAGCAGCTCACGGCAGGGTCGCGCTATCACTATCAGTGGTATGTCTCCAAAGACCCTGCGGTGAACGCCTTTGCCATTCCTGGCGGCATTATTGTAGTCAATAGCGGCTTGCTAAAGCACGCTGACACCCCGAACGAGCTGGCGGCGGTGTTAGCACATGAGGTGCAGCATGTTGAGCAACGGCACGCGCTTAAAAACATGATGAACAGCGCGGCGATGGCGACCGTGGTGCTGGTGGTGTTAGGCGATGCCAATGCGGTTGTGATGCTGCTGGCGCACCAGCTGTCCTCGCAATACTTTGGTCGCCAAGTGGAGTCGGATGCCGACATCAAAGGCGTGCAGCTTTTGCATGATAAGCACATTGATACGCAGGGCATGGTGAGCTTTTTTAAGAAGTTGGAAGCGGGGTTTGACTCACCCAAAGAACCCAAAGCCAGCAAGGAAGAGCCTTCTGAAGTCGCAAGTTGGCTGTCATCTCATCCCGATACCCTGCTTCGTATTCAAGCCATCGAAAGCTATATTGCGCAACATCCTTGCCAGCAATGCACTGTCTTAACGTGGAATAAACCTGCCATTTTGGAAGAGATTGAACAGTCAGATAAGTAATCCGCTGGATATTAACCCCTTGTATTACTCGTGTACTGCATGATTGTACCCAGTTAGAATAGACACAAAAAAGCGACCCGAAGGTCGCTTTTTCATTACAACGATTCAAAATCGTTTATTTTACAATCGCTTTCAATTCGCCTTTTGCATAGCGGGCTGCCATAGCATCTAGTGAAACGACTTTGATTTTGCCTGCTTGACCTGCGGCACCAAACGCTTCGTAGCGCGCGATGCAGATGTCTCTCATGGCTTTGGTGGTGGCTTCCAAGAATTTACGTGGATCGAAATTCGATGGATTTTGTGCCAAGTAGCGACGAGTCGCACCTGTGGATGCCATACGCAAGTCAGTGTCGATATTGACTTTACGTACGCCGTATTTGATACCTTCAACGATTTCTTCCACGGGCACGCCGTAAGTTTGCTTCATTTCACCACCGAATTCGTTGATGATTTTCAGCCATTCTTGAGGCACACTGGACGAACCGTGCATGACCAAGTGGGTGTTGGGAATACGTGCATTGATTTCTTTGATGCGGCTGATCGCCAAGGTGTCGCCTGTGGGCGGTTTGGTGAACTTGTACGCGCCATGTGAAGTACCGATGGCGATTGCCAGTGCATCTACACCTGTTGCTTTGACAAATTCAGCGGCTTCAGTTGGGTCTGTCAACAGTTGGTCGTGGCTCAATATGCCTTCTGCACCGTGACCGTCTTCTTTTTCGCCGTGACCTGATTCCAATGAACCCAAACAACCCAATTCGCCTTCAACAGAAACGCCCACTGCGTGAGACATTTCGACCACTTGGCGAGTTACATTGACGTTGTATTCAAAGCTGGAAGGTGTTTTGCCATCTGCCAACAAAGAACCGTCCATCATCACGCTGGAGAAACCAGAGCGAATCGCTTGAATACAAACTGCTGGGGATGCGCCGTGATCTTGGTGCATGACGACAGGAATGTGTGGGTACATTTCCACTGCTGCTTCGATCAGGTGGCGCAAGAATGCTTCGCCTGCGTACTTACGCGCACCTGCCGAGCCTTGCATAATCACAGGGCTGTTGGTGGCATCTGCCGCTTCCATGATGGCTTTTACTTGTTCCAGATTGTTTACGTTGAACGCAGGCAAGCCGTAGCTGTATTCCGCCGCGTGATCGAGAAGTTGACGCAAAGATACTAAAGCCATGTTTTTCTCCTAGTTATAATGATGATAAGTTATTGCTTATAATGACTTAAATTTTGTAGCAGGCATAGTGACCATCCCATAACCGCAAGCCTTTTAACTGGCTTGCGGCGATGGATTAGTCACCAATACGCACGATTTTCATGGTGTTGGTTTGCCCTGATTTTCCGACTGTCTCACCAATGGTCATCACCACGAGATCGCCTTGCGCAACCAAACCCAGACGAACCAACTCATCTTCCGCCGCACCTAGCACAACCGAAGGATAAGTCGAATTGACTTCAAACGCGATGGGATGAACGCCACCAAACAAAGTCACCTTGCTTAGCGTGGACTGCATTGGGGTCATCGCAAAAATAGGCACCAGCCCATTGCTACGAGACATCCACAAGGCGGTCGAACCCGATTGCGTCAATGCAACAATCGCCTTCACCTTGAGATGAGAAGCGGCATACAGCGCGGACATCGCAATCGACTGATCGACACGGGTAAAGACCACTTGCGGCTGATCGCAACCGTGCGCAACCGTATCCAGCTCTTTTTCCGCGCTCAGACAAATACGTGCCATGGCTTCGATGGTTTCGACGGGATAGTCCCCCACTGCGGTTTCAGCCGACAACATCACCGCATCCGTGCCGTCCAATACAGCATTCGCCACATCGGATACTTCGGCACGGGTGGGGATCGGCGCGGTAATCATGGATTCCATCATTTGCGTGGCGGTAATGACCAAACGATTCTTGGCGCGCGCCATTTTGATCATTTTCTTTTGCAAGCCAGGCACAGCGGCATCGCCGACTTCCACGCTCAAATCACCGCGCGCCACCATAATGGCATCCGATGCTTCGATGATGTCGTCCAGCACAGGAATCGCTTCCGCACGTTCAATCTTCGCCATCAACAGGCTGGTACCGCCTGCGGCCTGCATCAGACTACGTGCCAAGCGCATATCATCGCCTGTACGCGGGAAAGACACCGCCAAATAATCCGCTTGAATCAGCGCGGCGGTTTTGATGTCTTCCTTGTCTTTGTCGGTCAAAGCAGGTGCAGTTAAGCCCCCGCCTTTACGATTGATGCCCTTGTTGTTCGACAAAATACCGCCGCGAACAACGGTACAAATGACTTCGGTGCCTTTAACTTCCAGCACATGGAATTCCAACATGCCGTCGTTGAGCAACAATATCGAACCTGGCTCTACGTCATTGGGCAGGTCTTTGTAATCCAGACCAACACGCTCTTGGTTACCCAGTCCATCCATGGACGCATCTAGAATGAAAATATCACCTTTGTTCAAGGTAATTTTATCCTTCTCGAACTTGCGCACACGAATTTTAGGGCCTTGCAAATCCGCCAAAATACCCACAGTGCGACCGCAAGCTCGCGCTGCGGCTCGTACTGTTTCTGCACTATTGACGTGATCTTGTGCCGTGCCGTGGGAGAAATTCATCCGTACCAGATCAACACCAGCACGAATCATTTGCTCAAGAACTGCCTGACTACGTGTGGCAGGGCCGAGGGTTGCAACTATTTTGGTTCTACGCAGCATGTGTTTCCTAGTGTGTTATTGAGCAGCTCTTTGTTCCAAAATTTCCACCGCAGGCAATTTCTTACCTTCGAGGAATTCTAAGAACGCACCACCCGCAGTGGAAATGTAAGACACTTTGTCATAAATGTCATATTTTTGAATCGCAGCAATGGTGTCGCCGCCGCCCGCCAGTGTAAAGGCATTGGTGTTGGCAATTGCCATGGCAATCGCTTTGGTACCTTCGCCAAATTGGTCGAACTCAAATACGCCTACTGGACCATTCCAAACGACGGTACCTGCTTTCATAATGATGTCGGCGATTTCCTGTGCGGAATTAGGACCAATATCAAAAATCATTTCGTCATCCGCCACGTCTTTGGCATCTTTCAATGTCGCAGGCGTATTTTCTTTACCTGGCAAGAACGGGGCTTCTGTACCCACCACGACATCGGTCGCAATGGGGATAATCGCACCGCGACCCGCCATTTTGGCAATTAAAGCTTGTGCAGTAGGAACCAAGTCATTTTCGCACAAAGACTTACCGACGGGGTGTCCTGTGGCTTTCAAGAAAGTATTGGCAATGCCGCCGCCAACCACCATTTGATCCACTTTTTCCGACAAGCTTTCCAAAACGGTCAACTTAGTTGAGACTTTAGAACCGCCGACAATTGCCACCATCGGACGTGCTGGGTTTAACAGGGCTTTGGTCAAGGCATCTAATTCGCCTGTCAACAAAATACCCGCAGCGGCGACAGGTGCAAATTTTGCCACGCCGTAAGTAGAAGCTTCTGCACGGTGTGCGGTACCGAAAGCATCCATCACGAATACGTCACACAAAGCAGCGTATTTTTGAGAAGTTTCGTCGTTGTTTTTCTTTTCGCCTTTATTAAAGCGGCAGTTTTCCAACAACACCAATTCGCCTTCCGCCACTTCAAATCCACCTTCTACCCAGTCGCGAATCAGGCGCACAGGCTTATTCAGCTTGTCGGCAATGACATCGGCAACAGGTTGCAAGGAGTTTTCTTGGGAGTATTCGCCTTCTACAGGACGACCTAAATGGGAGGTCACCATCACGCGTGCGCCTGCATTCAGCGCGAAATTGATGGTTGCCATGGAGGCGGTAATACGTGCATCGGAGGTTACTTTGCCGTCTTTGACGGGTACATTTAAATCTGAACGGATAAAGACGCGTTTGCCTTTTAAATCCAGATCAGTCATTTTAATGACAGACATATCTTTCCTTATGAATAAAGGTTAATGAAGACGGAAAAAGGATGAGGTTTTAGACATCATCCTTTCTCTTTATATGCCAGATTACTTGGCGATATGACCTACCATGCGCATCAAGTTGCAAGTGTAGCCGTATTCATTGTCGTACCAAGCCACCACTTTCACGAAGGTTGGATCCAACGCGATGCCTGCTTCTGCATCAAATACGGAAGGAGTGGTTTGACCACGGAAGTCGGTGGAAACCACTTTCTCATTGGTGTAGCCCAACACGCCAGCCAAAGGACCTGATTCTGAAGCCGCTTTCATCGCAGCACAAATTTGCTCGTAAGACGCTGCGGTATTCAGTTCTACCGTCAAATCCACCACAGAAACGTCAGAAGTTGGCACGCGGAATGCCATCCCTGTCAATTTGCCTTTCAGTTCTGGCAACACCACACCCACGGCTTTAGCCGCACCAGTGGAGGAAGGAATGATATTTTCCAAAATACCACGACCCCCGCGCCAGTCTTTCATGGAAGGACCGTCCACGGTTTTTTGCGTAGCAGTGGCAGCATGAACCGTCGTCATCAGACCACGTTTGATACCGAAATTGTCGTTCAATACTTTAGCAACAGGTGCCAACGCATTGGTGGTGCAAGATGCGGCGGACACAATCACTTCGCCTTTGTAGGTTTCGTGATTTACGCCATACACAAACATTGGGGTTGCATCTTTAGAAGGAGCGGACATGACCACTTTTTTAGCACCCGCTGCCAAATGTTTTTGGCAAGTTGCGTCGTCCAAGAAGAAGCCTGTACATTCGATCACGATGTCCACGCCTGCTTCGTTCCACTTCAGGTTGGCAGGATCGCGTTCTGCGGTCAGACGGATGGATTTGCCATTCACGACCAAGTTGCCACCGTCCACGCTGACATCGCCGTTGAAACGACCATGCACAGAGTCATATTTCAGCATATAAGCCAGATAGTCAGGCTCTAACAAGTCATTGATTGCGACGACTTCGATTTCTGGGAAATCTTTAGTGGCAGCACGGAACACCATACGACCAATACGACCAAAACCATTGATACCAACACGAATTGCCATTTTCTTCTCTCCCGATCAGTAATTAAAAATCATTCCGTTGTGTACATCGCGCGCCCTTGAGACTCAAGCAGAAAGACGCGCCATGCCCGACGGTTTTTTTACAGCACACCCTTTACAGTCTTAACCACATTGTCAGTCGTGAAACCGAAATGTTTGAACAACTCTGGTGCGGGTGCAGATTCGCCGAAGCAATCCATGCCGATCACAGCCCCTTCTAAACCAACATATTTGTGCCAGAAACCTGTCACACCCGCTTCAATCGCCACGCGTTTGGTGCCTTTAGGCAAGACGCTTTCTTTGTAAGCCGCATCTTGTTTGTCAAACACATTGGTGGAGGGCATGGAAACCACGCGCACGTTGATACCTTCGGCTGCCAAAGCTTTTTGACCGTCCATTGCCAAACCAATTTCCGAACCTGTCGCGATCAAGATAGCGTCTAATTTGCCTGCCGCTTCGGACAACACATAACCACCTTTGCGGATGTTGGCGATTTGATCTGCATCACGCGTTTGGAATGCCAAGTTTTGACGGCTAAATACCAAAGAGGAAGGACCATCGCGACGTTCCACGGCTGCAATCCAAGCCGCAGCAGATTCAACGGTGTCACAAGGCCGCCACAATTCCATGTTAGGAATGTAACGCAGTGTGGTGGTTTGTTCTACGGGTTGATGCGTAGGACCGTCTTCGCCCAGACCGATGGAGTCATGGGTAAATACATAAATCACGCGTTGTTTCATCAGCGCGGACATGCGCAGCGCGTTGCGTGCATATTCGGAGAACATCAGGAATGTGCCGCCAAAAGGCAACAAACCGCCGTGCAATGCCATACCGTTCATAATGTGGGACATACCAAATTCACGCACACCGTAGCTGATGTAGTTACCTGGTTTTTTGCCCGATACGTGACGCGCACCTGTCCAGTTAGTCAAGTTAGAACCTGTCAAGTCAGCCGAACCGCCCAAGAATTCAGGCAAAGCAGGTTGCAATGCGTTGATGGCATTTTGTGACGCTTTACGGGTCGCAATGGTTTCGCCTTTCGCATTGGTTTTTGCCATCACATCAGCCGCGTGCGCCGCCCAGTTTGCAGGCAGTTCGTTGTTGATACGACGCAAGAATTCAGCTGCTTCGGCAGGGAATGCCGCTTGGTATTCCGTGAATTTGTTGTCCCACAACTTTTCCAAGCCCTCGCCTTTGGTGCGAGCGTCCCAAGCTTCGTAAACGTGTGCTGGGATTTCAAATGGCGGATAGTTCCAACCGATATGTGCGCGCGTGGCAGCCACTTCAGCATCACCCAACGCCGCACCGTGTACATCATGCGTACCTTCTTTGTTTGGTGAACCTGCACCAATCACGGTTTTGCAGCAAATCAGGGTAGGTTTGTCTGTGACGGCTTTAGCAGCGTTGATCGCCGCGTCAATTTCTGCGCTGTCATGACCTTGTACGTTAGCAATCACGTGCCAGCCATAAGCTTCAAAACGCTTGGGCGTGTCATCGGTGTACCAACCGTCGATATGACCGTCGATAGAGATATTGTTGTCATCCCAGAATGCAGTCAGTTTGCCCAAGCCCCAAGTGCCAGCCAGTGCACAGGCTTCGTGGGAGATACCTTCCATCATACAACCGTCACCCAAGAACACGTAAGTGCGGTGGTCAACGATTTCGTGACCTGGTTTGTTGAATTCAGCTGCCAGCAATTTTTCAGCCATTGCCATCCCAACCGCGTTGGTAATCCCTTGACCCAATGGACCGCCCGTGGTTTCAACACCAGGCGTATAACCATATTCTGGATGACCAGGGGTCTTGGAGTGCATTTGACGAAAGCGTTTCAGTTCTTCAATCGGCAAGTCGTAACCCGACAAATGTAGCAATGCGTAAATCAGCATCGAACCATGACCATTGGACAAAATGAAACGGTCACGATCAGGCCATTTTGGGTTTGCTGGGTTGTGACGCAAGTGGTGATTCCACAATACGTCAGCGATTTCTGCCATGCCCATCGGCGCGCCTGGGTGACCAGAATTAGCCTTTTGCACCGCATCTACCGCCAGCATCCGAATCGCGCCAGTAATGTCGTTATATTTTGGGGGGGTGATATTGCGTGCTGCTGTCATTTCCTGCCTCCTAATCATCCTTGTGAGATGGGTTCATGGGTTATTAAATTCGTTTGGACGTTAATTATGCCGCAGCCCCTTGATTAGGGCAACCACTGGGCAAATATAATGGGTTTAGAGCAAATGTTCGAGGGATATTTAGGTGCTTATGCGTCACAGCCATTGAATATGAACTTCATTTAGCGCAGACGAATGGCATACCTTTTCATCACCCTGACCTTCGCGGCGAGGAAAATACACCTCGATCACAGGGTTATTGACACCTTAATTATCTAGGCAATGGTCGCTGCCAATGCGGCGTGCATTTTGCTCATCGCCTTTTGCTCGATTTGACGAATACGTTCGGCAGAAACATTGAACTCCGCTGCCAATTCATGCAAGGTCGCGGCATGATTTTCATTCAACCAGCGCGCTTCTACAATACGACGGCTGCGCGCATCCAAGCTCGCCAAGGCATCCACCAATCCTGTTGACTGCGCATGTTCCTGCTGCGAGTTTTCTAAAATACGCGAAGGCTCGTGGGCTTCGCTGTCTGCAAGATAATGAATGGGGGAATAACTATCCTCTTCATCTCCACCATTCGACTCTAGCGCGATTTCATGCCCTGAAAAGCGCGCATCCATTTCAAGCACATCCCGCTCGCTCACCTTTAATTGTTCAGCAATTTCAGTGACCTGCTTAGGGTTTAACGGTTGCAACCCTTGCTTCATGCTGCGCAAATTAAAAAACAATTTGCGTTGCGATTTCGTGGTCGCAATTTTGACCAACCGCCAATTACGCACCACAAATTCGTGAATTTCAGCACGGATCCAATGTAAGGCGAACGACACCAAACGCACACCACGATCAGGATCATAGCGTTTCACGGCTTTCATCAGCCCGATATTGCCTTCTTGTATCAAGTCAGCTTGCGGCAAACCATAACCCGCATAGCCACGCGCCACACTCACCACCACGCGCAGATGTGACACCACCAGCTGGCGAGCCGCCGCCAAATCATTCTCTGTTTTAAAGCGCGTCGCCAAAGAAAACTCTTCCTCCTGCGACAGAATAGGGAAGCTATTCACCGACTGGATATAAGCCTCCAGATTGCCCACACTCGACGGCATCTGTAAATTCATTGCAGTATTCATCGCATTTCCTCCTATCTCCTTATTCTAGCACTCGCTCTTTATGAGTGCCAATTTTAAAAACAGTTTTGCCTGATAAGTGTTTTTGGGTCGTTGGTTTTAGACCATCCCAAGCCTATTGGACGCGCACGAGTCCCGCATTTGAGCCGCTAAGCTGAAACATTATTCTCATCTGCCAGTGCTACAATTCGCCCCAAGCTCAATCGCCTGTCAGGTCAAAATTTGCACGCGCGATGGCTTTCGTCAATCAACCTGCCATCGCAGATTAAATCAAAAAGGAAATTTTCGATGTCCACCAAAATAATGCGTACATTTTTGACAGCTGCTTTATGCGTCCCCGTTGTGATGGCTTACGCCGAAACCTTACCCCGCCCCGACCATGTCGTGGTGGTCATTGAGGAAAATCGTGGTTACAGTCAAATCATGGATGCCAAAAACAGTCATTCTTATCTTCATGCGTTGGCGAAGCGCGGAATGTTGTTTACCCAGTCTTTTGGCACGTCCCATCCGAGCCAGCCCAATTATTTAGCATTTTTTTCAGGCGGCACACAAGGAATTACCACCAATGAGTGCTTGCCATTTGTGCTAAAAACAGACAACTTGGCGAGCGCATTGCTAGACAAAGGCGTGAGTTTTGTCAGTTATGCGGAAGGACTGCCGCGTGTGGGTGATACGGTTTGTGTAGATGGCGCATACCGACGCAAACATAATCCGATTGTGAATTGGCAAGGGGCGCGGATACCCGCCGAGTTGAACCAACGTTTTGCAGATTTTCCGCAAGATTTTTCTCAATTACCCACCGTATCTTTAATCATACCGAATCAAGACAACGACATGCACGATGGTTCGTTTGAGGCAGCGGATGCGTGGCTCAAAACCCACATTGATCCTTATGTAGAATGGGCGTTTAAGCATAATAGTTTATTGATTTTGACATGGGATGAAGATGACTATCGTCAGGACAATCACATTGTCACGCTATTCGTAGGCCCCATGGTAAAAACAGGAGAAAGTGTCCAAACCATCAATCACTACAACGTGTTACGTACACTGCTAGATTTCTACCAAGCCACCCCTATGGGCGAAAGCAAAAAGGCCGCCGCCATTACAGGTGTCTGGCGTAAGCACTAGCAGCGCGTCACGCGTTAAGTGCTGTTTGTTTCGGCATCGTTAATTGTTTTTATGGCTTAATTTCAATTGCAAATATACAGCTCATTACGCGCGATACGATACTAATCTGATGGGGCGTGCCATGCGCATGGTGTACCCTGAGCTGACGACTAATGATGCCGATGCAACTCAGGGAAAAATCGCCGCCACGCCTTTGGTTTTTAACTCGTTGGCACTGATGTGAGACATGCGGAACTCCTGATTGAATACGACAATGCTTGGTGCTGTAAAGCGTGCGATTGGTTTTGGTGAATTTGTCTTGCAAGTTTTAGGCTTCAAGTTCCAACGCCAGTTCCAGCATTTTATCTAGAAGACATTTCAATTTAGGACATTTTTTGTATGCCTCATTGGGATCTAGTTTTCCAAAAAGCTCTTTACCATTCACTACTTTTTTGTATGAACGCCCTATGTGTAACTCATAAAGGTGATCCAATAATTTAGCTGGTGGTTTATCGGAGTTTATTGTTTCGGGGCGATTTATTTTGTCTGGAAACTTTTTCCTGACCGCCAAAGGAAAAATATCTGGCTGACTTAAAAGCCAAGCCTCAACTTCATGAACCGCAAAGAACTGATGAAATTTGGGCTGACCAACTTTATTCTCAATATCCTGTTTAGCCCAAACGTACCGTTCTTCGCTTGAAATCTTATCAGAAGGGTAAAAAGTTGGTCCGTAAAGATCCAGCAAAGAAATCACAGCGATGATCTCATCCTTCGCAGGACCATTCAGGTGCATTTTTGCTTTGAGAGGGGCATCCTTGACGAGTTCTGGCCACCCCTCGAAACGTACAGTCCTAATTCCAACAGACTGAGTTAATTTTGGGTCTAGCCATTTCTTTAAGAATTGCGGTAGAGCTTTGTCTTCAGTGTGACCTTCAACAAAAAGGATGAATCTCATACCATTTGCTCCAACTCACCCGATCTAAAGAGGTTTCCTAACGAATATTCCTTTAACCAGTAATCGAGATCCTCATCTCGCAAAGTTTGAAGTATCGTTTCACCATTTGACCACTTTGCAATCGTTGTCGTCGGTCTTGTTTCTGCGAAAGCATCAAGGAATTGTGGGGAATGAGTGGTCAAAATAATTTGGGAGCGTTTAGAGGCGTCAACTGCGTATTCTGCAATCAAAGGAAGCATTGAAGGATGAAGTCCTGTTTCTGGCTCATCTATGGCGACAATAGGTGCCAATGAGGGGCTTGCCAGCACAGTCAGTAAAAACAAAAAGCGGAGTGTTCCATCTGAAAGTTCAGCAGCGGACTGCTCCCGTTTCAGTGACTTCCAGCGAATTCGTAATTGAATTCTTTGATCTGCCGCAGGAGGGAAAATTAGTTCTTCAAAGTCATCGCCATATGCAGCCCCCATGGCTGAATTGATGTCGTTTTTAAAGTCGCGATCACTGGTGTAAAGCGTGTGCATAACCGATATAAGGTTTTGCCCATCTGGTTCAACACGCTTTTCCATACGAGAAATAGCTGAATGACGAATAGGCGAATCCGTATTGGTGTTTAAATCTCGATAAATTGAGATCGAAGCAAGCTCTCTTTGAAAAGGAGGGATGAAATGATTGTTAATAAATGGACCAGATACAATGGACAGAAGACTTTCCTCATCTGACACATATTCATCAGGCGTGACGAATGTGCGTTCGTTCTCGTCAAAAATAACCGAACTCCTTGCGCGCCGCTCTAGAAATTTAAACGGTTTTTTCTCAGCACCTTTTCTTTGTTTGTGAGAATTTGTTAGCCGCTCACTTTCAATTCTATATGAGCTTCCAGAACCAAGTCGTACAAGCTCAAGTTCATATTGTTCTGGGTTTAATTCACTGCCCGCAGGCGTTGTTTCTAATACAAACTTAATCGAAGTTGCCTGACCGTCCCATAAAATCGGATCCATTCCGCCAAGTGACTGAATATATTTACCTAGCTTTCCCTGCGCAGATACAGCGATCAACTCCAGAAATCGCAATAGGTTGGACTTGCCCGTACCGTTGGGGCCGATAATTACATTGAGGCTTCCTGGAGACCAACTTACATTCCTAAGAGAACGAAAGCCTTCAATATGTAGTTTTGTGATTTTCATTTTTAACTTTCAGCTAGAGATGTGGGATCGTCCAAAGGCTCATTCATCAACTATGGTCGCCGACATTCACGGGAATGATTTTGCCATCTTGAATCAATAATGCCAGTGTGATGCGGTAGGACACGTTGATTGAAACCGAATGTACACCTTGCAATTTGTCGCTTAACGCGTGTAGCCGTAGTGAAGGGTGGAACGGGTTGGCGGCGAGCAGTTGCAGGGTTTTGAGGTATTGCGTGCGCAGCTCAGGGTGTTTTTTCAACCAGCGTGCGGCGCGACGGGTGTAGGCTTCGGTAAAAACCAGCCCGTAACTCACGCCAAAGCATCCAACCTAGCCAAATGCGCGTCGGCGGATTCTTGCACAGATCGCCCCGCTGCGAGGTCGGCACGGGTTTCTGCCAACGCCGCTTCCAGTTCGCATTCCCGCAAATAGTTGTATTGCGCGATTTCCATGACCACGAAGCGATCTTTACCGCGCACCGACACGATGGCTTCGGAATGCACCGCCAGCATGGCTTCAATCGCCGCCACACCTTTGGTTTTTAACTCGTTGACTGATGTGAGACATGCTGAACTCCTGATTAAATACGACAATGCCTGCATTAAACTACCTGATTCACAGTACTGTAAAGCGTGCGATTTATCAGTGCTTTGTTCATTGGCGAAGTTTTTTGTAATCGTAATCGGTATCAGCGGGTAAGCAGCCGAATAAATCAATCACTTCACGCTGTTTTCGTCGTTGTACAAATTCCCGCAACGCCTGATTCACCGCTTCATTTTTGCTTTTAAAACCGCCTGACGATTTACTAGTTTTTCTCCTTCGGGCAGATGTTTGGCTCTTACTTTACTGCCCACAAACTCTATTCCCTTCTCGGAAAGTGCAAACGTCGTCTTTTCAATCGCCAAAAAATGAACCTTTCCAGAAGCAACCCAAAGCCATTTCGCGATGTCTACGTCCTCTTTCTTGTGTTCTTGCAAATGCCTTTTAGCGGCATCACGTTTCTTAATTACCGTCTTAATCTCCCCTTGTTCAGCAGAGTGAGGTTCCAAGGCTACAACTTTCCCGCTTGGCTCATGACCAAGTAGATAATCCCAGCGATTTTCCTGTTCATGACCTTCCAGCATAGCTTTATCAAGATCTAGACTATCAACAAAGTCGTTACGAATCGTGTTATCGAAGTAATCGTGGTGACTCTTTTCCACCGCGCCTAATCCCTTTAAAACAAGAAATCTAAGCGCAGATTCTTCTTTTAAATAAGTTTTGACCGAAGTCGAATTTTTAACATTCTTCTTGCGAGGTTTTGTCATCACTTCGCCTCATTCACGGCTGTACGCACAGCATCACCAAAACGAGACGAGTACTCTGTCAACCCGCCCCATCCTGCAATACGTTCATCTTCTGCGTTAGGATCAAGTTCAGAAATATCTACGGAAACAACTCTTCCATCACTATCAAATTGCAGTAAATTTGCTCGGTATTCCTTACGAAGTGCTTCCACAGCTACATTTTTCATTGCTGGAGTCTTGGCAACACCGAACGCATCACAGACAAGTTGCCAACGTGCTTTGTGTTCCTGTAGCAGACGCATCATCCACAGCATGGTTAGTACATGGGGTGAATGCGTTGAAAGCACTACTCGGTAACCTCGCCACAGAAGATCAAGAACAAGGAGCATAACGGCAGTCACAGCCTGAGGGTGAAGCCCCATCTCTGGCTCTTCAAGAACCACCCAGTCCGTGCCATCACGTTTGCGTTGCTGTGTTGAGGGCAATAGATGATAAAGACCCAACATAAGTGGCGTAAACTCGCGCTGCCCCGCAGTCCATGTCATAAATGGCAAGTGCATATCGCCATGAACTAAACGAAGGCGGCGAGCGTGTTGAGCATCCTCTTCAATCCCAATTGTTCCCCCATGAAAAATTGCATCGTCGATCTTGTTACGAATAGCTACCTTCAGCCTTTTATCAACAGGGAAAAGCGTACCCGCATTTTTTTCGCTAAATCGATCAAAAAGATTTTGACTAAAAATACGCGCTACAGCAGGCGTATCCGAGGTGAGCTTCTGGAATGGTGATGCCCACCCGTCACTAATCAGCATCGAACGGTGTGCTGGAACAAAGAATAGTTTATCCGTCCCATCTCCAATCCTTGACAGAGTCTTTGGATGTATTTTCTTTGAACCGAGTTTAATTTCAGTTTCACCCTCCTTCCAAGCTGGCGACATACCAGAGCCAAAAATTAGATCAACAAGCACATCTGGACGGTCTGTAGGATGCCCAGCAGCCTTCAATGCCTCAACAAGCTGTTTGCCATCCATGGCAGCTTTTAGCCACTGCAAAGCCAAACTCTTACCAGCACCTTGAGGACCTACTAGCACGGTGAGATCGCCAAAGGTAAGGTCAACCTGTTTGAGGTGTGCAAAATTACGGATAGATAACTTAACTGCGCTACTTGGTGCAGAAGATTGCGTTTGAGATTTTGATTCCATTTAGGGAGTTCCACAAATAAGTACAATAGTTCACACAACCCGCCAACTCACTCAGAATTAAAATGAGGCTGACTACCGCTTTTCCCAAACCAAATTTACCGACTAATCGGTTTATACCGTATCCGTTTGGGTTGTGCGCCTGCTTCGCCTAGGCGTTTTTTCTTGTCGGCTTCGTATTCTTGATAATTGCCGTCGAAGAAGGTCCATTGTGATTCGCCTTCTGCTGCCAAAATATGCGTGGCGATGCGGTCTAAGAACCAGCGGTCATGGGAGATGACCATGACGCAGCCTGCGAATTCGAGCAATGCGTCTTCTAATGCGCGCAGGGTTTCTACGTCCAAGTCGTTGGAAGGTTCATCCAATAACAGCACGTTGCCGCCTGCGATTAAAGTCTTGGCGAGGTGCAAACGTCCGCGTTCACCGCCTGATAAATTGCCGACTAATTTTTGTTGGTCGCCGCCTTTGAAGTTAAAGCGTCCGATGTAGGCGCGGGCGGGGGTTTCGTATTTGCCGACGGTCAAAATATCGTTGCCGCCTGAAATCTCATCGAACACGGTTTTGTCGCCTGTCAGCGCGTCGCGGGATTGATCCACATACGCCAATTTGACGGTTTGTCCGATGTTGACTTCGCCCGAATCAGGCTGTTCTTTGCCCGTAATCATTTTGAACAAAGTCGATTTACCCGCGCCATTCGGGCCGATGATGCCGACAATCGCACCTGCGGGGATGGTGAAATTCAGTTTGTCGATTAACAAACGGTCACCAAAACTTTTGCTCACGTCTTTGAATTCAATGACGTTATCACCTAAACGATCCGCGACGGGGATGAAAATTTCCTGTGTTTCGTTGCGTTTTTGGTATTCGTAATTGGACAATTCTTCAAAACGTGCCAGACGCGCTTTGGACTTGGCTTGGCGCGCTTTGGGGTTTTGGCGTACCCATTCCAATTCCTGTTTCATCGCCTTCATGCGCGCACCTTCTTGCTTGGCTTCGGTTTCCAAACGGGCTTCTTTTTGCGCTAACCAACTGGAATAATTGCCTTTCCAAGGAATGCCTTGCCCGCGATCCAGCTCCAAAATCCATTCGGCGGCGTTATCGAGGAAATAGCGATCATGGGTGACCGCGACCACCGTACCAGGGAAACGCACCAAAAATTGTTCCAGCCAATCCACCGATTCTGCATCCAGATGGTTGGTCGGTTCGTCCAACAACAACATATCGGGCTTGGACAACAACAAACGGCACAACGCCACGCGCCGTTTTTCCCCGCCAGATAAATTTTTCACCACCGCATCCCACGCGGGCAAGCGCAAGGCATCCGCCGCGATTTCAATTTGATGCTCTGGATCCGAACCCGCCGCCGCGATAATCGCTTCCAAACGCGCTTGCTCCGCCGCCAACGCGTCAAAATCTGCATCTTCCAACCCGTATGCGTCATACACCGCATCTAATTGTTTTTGCGCAGAAAATACCTCACCCAAGCCGTCTTCCACCGCTTCGCGCACGGTATGTTCAGGATTCAACTGCGGTTCTTGCGGCAAATAACCGATATTCAAATTCGGCATCGGAATCGCTTCGCCTTCGATGTCGCGATCTATGCCCGCCATGATGCGCAGCACCGTCGATTTACCCGAACCGTTCAAGCCCAACACGCCAATTTTCGCGCCAGGGAAGAAAGACAAAGAGATATTTTTAAGAATTTGGCGTTTAGGAGGAACGATTTTCCCCACGCGATTCATGCTGAAAACGTATTGAGCCATGGTGATAGTTTGCTTAGAAAAGAAAGGGGCGTAGCTTACCGCAAAGTGAGGGAGGTGTAAGCGGTGAGTGTGAAAATCCAGCAATGCTCAATTCAAAATTTATCCGTCCAATACACCGCCGTAGGTCGGGTTAAATCCCGACCTACGCCTTTGGGGTCAAGCGTCAACTTCACCATCTTGCAGCTGAATTTCAGCTTGTTTGAGTGCGTCAGGCGTGCCGAGCAGCACCAAGACATCGCCTACCCTCAGGTATAAATCTGCCGTTAGCGGGGTATCGGGCTGTTTATGACGACGAATGCCATTGATTTCTACATTCAAAAGACTCAGCTCTAGTTCGCCAATTTTCTTACCCACCGCCGCATAGTTGCTTTTCAATAAGATGCTGGCAAAGCGCGGTTGGATATGGTCCAAGACTTCATTGACTTGACTGCGGGCATTAAAAAACCCGCTGAATACCGCATAACGACGTGCGCGACTGGATTGAATTTGGTGTATCACGCGATTCAGCGGCACGCCTGCCATCAGCAAGGCTTGCGATGCTAACATTACACTTCCTTCGATGATTTCCGCCACGACTTCCGCCGCACCTGCTTGCTTCAATGCCTCAACATGGGTGTTGTCATTGGTACGCACGACCACGGGTAAATCAGGACGCAGTTCTTGGACGTGGCGCAAAATAGCCAACGAAGAATGCTGATCTTTATAGGTAATCACCAATGTTTTGGCGCGCATCAGTCCTGCCGCCATCAATACTTCACGCTTGGCCGCGTTGCCGTACACCACGTTTTTATGCGCCGCCAGCCCATCGCGAACATGGCGCGGATCCAAATCCAGTGCGATAAAATTCAAGTCTTCGTGTTCCAAAAAACTGACCAAATTGCTGCCGCTACGTCCATAGCCACATACGATGATATGTCCCGTATTCATCATGCTTTGAATCGCCACTTGGTGTAATTGCACCGCTCGGTTGGTCCATTCTGCCGCTGAAAAACGACGGGCAATGGCTTCGGCGTGTTGTATCAGAAAGGGGGCGGCGAGCATAGATAACAACATCGCTGCGAGTACAATTTGCAAGGCGGATGAATGGAGTAAATGTGCCTCGTCAGTCAAGGTTAACAACACAAAACCAAATTCTCCCGCTTGTGCTAAGCCTATCCCGCTGCGCAAGGCAACGCCCCAATCGCCTTCAACCGCGCGTGCCAACATCGCGATCACCAACGCTTTGAGTAAAATCAAGACGCATAAGGCTAAAATAATCCAAGCAAAATCGTGTGCCACACTGCCCAAATTAAGCTTCATGCCGATGGTGACGAAAAACAAGCCGAGCAACACGTCGCGGAAGGGCTTAATGTCCTCTTCCACTTGAAAGCGATATTCCGTTTCAGAAATCAACATCCCCGCCACAAATGCCCCTAACGCCATCGACAAACCCGCTAATTCGGTGAGATAAGCCAATCCTAGGGTAATAAGCAATACATTTAGGATGAACAATTCAGAGGATTTTTGGGTGGCAACGATATGAAACCAAAAACGCATCACGCGCTGTCCAAATACCAGTAATACCAGTAATACACCGATGGCTTTTAAGGTGGCATACGCCAAGGTGGCCGACAAGTCCCCTGTGTTGGCGGCTAACGCAGGAATGATGATGAGCAATGGCACAACCGCCAAGTCCTGAAATAGCAGGATCCCCATCATTTGTTGCCCGTAAGGCATATTGAGTTCGGCGCGCTCGACTAACATTTTGCTGACAATGGCGGTGGAAGACATCGCCAATACCCCGCCTAATGCCAAGCCAGAACGCCAATCCAGACCAAATGCCGCCCCGCACGCCATGATCAATAATATCGTGGCCATGACCTGAGCGCCCCCTAAGCCAAATACCGTGCGCTTCATTGCCATTAAGCGCGCGAGGCTAAATTCCAAGCCGATGCTAAACATCAAAAACACCACGCCAAATTCCGCCAGATGACGCGTGCCAGGTTCATCGGGTATCCACGCTAAAGCGTAAGGTCCAATCAAAATGCCCACAATGATGTAGCCTAGCATCACGGGTAAATGCAATACGCGGCAAGCGACCACCACCAGTACCGCAGTGGTCAATAAAATCAGAACGAGGGGGAGGTAATTAGTCATGGTAGGTGCAAAATGAGCAAGCGTGCCGATAATGCCGTAGCGAGGCGAATTTTGCAAAGTTTCTTAACCCAAAACAGTCATGCTCGCTTTGGGTTAAAGGTCGTCATTGACACGCATCGTTGCAATCATGCAAACGGATTAAAAATCTCCCCACTGCATTTGCAATGCCGCCATGCCTGCAATGGCGGCGGTTTCGGTACGCATGACACGGCTGCCCATGCGAATAGGCGTATAGCCGTGTTGTTGGGCGAGGTCACTCTCGATGGGGGTAAAGCCGCCTTCTGCGCCGACCAATAACACCGCTTTGCCAGTAGGCTTGCGTTGGGCGTGTAATGAATTCGCACCTTGCGGCAATAAAATAAAGTGGCTATCTGCATCCGCGCGAGGTTTTGCTAACCACGCGGCAAGGTCTTGCAGCGGGTGAATCATGGGTAAAATGTTGCGTCCACATTGTTCACAAGCGGAAATGGCGATTTGTTGCCAATGTTCATGGCGTTTAGCGGCACGTTCAGCGGAGAGTTTGACCACGCTGCGCGTACTCGTCAAAGGTTGAATTTCGCTCACCCCTAATTCGGTGGCTTTTTGGATGACCCAATCCATTTTTTCACCGCTGGGCAAGGCTTGTGCCAAAACGATATGTAAGGGAGATTCGCGCTTGGCCGAGCTATCGGTCAACTCACCGACCACTACGCGTTTGCTGCTGATTTCGATTAACACCCCTGTACGCGCTTGTCCCTCGCCATCAAAAATTTCGACTACATCGCCCATTTTAAGGCGTAGTACGCGCGCCGCATGGTGGGCGGCATCGGCGGGTAAATCAAACGCACCTGTTAGGGGCAGTGGAGACGGGCAATAAAATCTAGGCATGATGAGATTAGGTGTAGATGAAAGTGGGCATGATAATATAACGCTTCAAAAATTTTCACCATTACGTTTTAGGAGAGAACATGATCAGCTTGCAACCCCCTTTGTGTGACTTCGGCTGGATGGCCCCTGATTTTGAGCTATTGGGCGTGGATGGCAAACGTTATAACTTAGAAAATGCGCGTGGCAAAAATGGGCTGTTGGTGATGTTTATCTGCAATCATTGCCCTTATGTGCAGTCCATCCGTGACCGCATCGTGCGTGACACGCGGGAATTGCAACAATATGGCATCAACACGATTGCGATTATGTCCAACGATCCATCGGAATATGCCGAGGATTCGTTCGATAATATGCGCGCCGTGGCACAGCAATATGACTTTCCCTTCCCTTATGTGATTGATGACACGCAACAAATCGCCAAAAATTACGATGCGGTGTGTACGCCCGATTTCTTTGGTTTCAATGCGCAATTAGAGCTGCAATATCGCGGACGACTAGACGCATCGCGCAAAACCGCAGCACCTGATGCGGCACGGGATTTATTCAACGCCATGGTGCAAGTCGCGCAAACAGGACACGGGCCAAAAGAGCAAATTGCCAGCATGGGCTGCTCGATTAAGTGGAAAGAAGTATGAAAACCGTTGCGCCATTGGGCATGAGCGCGGTGTTAAAAGCGGTGATTGCAGCCGTTAAATTAGCCGCTGCGGAAGAAATCAAACCGCGTTACACCAAAATTATCCAACAACGTAAAACGGAAGCTAATTTTGCCGCTGATGTGGCAGAAGCCGTTCACAGTACCTTGACCAAGAAGCTGCAAGCGATTGCCCAAGTGCCTGTTTTGGATGAAAAACTCTCCCCACAACAACAGCACGCGCTGTGGTTATCGGGCGAAGCATGGATCATCAACCCTATTGATAGCTATTCCAATTTAATGCGCGGATTGCCCTATTTTTCTATTTCGGTGGCGTTGTTACGCGAAGGGCGGGTCACGCTGGGCGTGGTGTATGCCCCTGTCGATGAAGAATTATTTGTGGCTGAAGTGGGCAAAGGCGCGTTCCTCAACGGACAAAAAATCGTCGGCAGCACCACCGCCAGCACACTAGACACCGCCCTCGCCAGCGTGGATTTTCGCCGTCTAAACACTGAACTCATCGCCCGCCTCTCCGTCCAGCCGCCCTACTATACCCACCGCAACTTCGGCGCAAACGCGCTGGACTGGTGCTATGTCGCCACAGGTCGCTACGACGTGTATTTGCATGGCGGACAACCCCTGTGGGACTACGCCGCTGGTGCGCTAATTTTGCAAGAAGCAGACGGTTTTGTGTGCTGCATCGAGCAGAATGACTTCGCGCTAGGCAATATCTGGCAACGCTCCGTGATTGCCTCGCGGGATTTAAAATTGTTTGAAACTTGGCGGGATTGGGTGAGAGGGTAGGTTTTAGATTGACTATTTGATAACTTAAAGGTTATATTCAATGAAATTAAGCATTGAAACCAAGCACGTTCAACAAGACTTAATGGCGTTGAAAGACTTCGACATTAACGCATTTGGTCGAGTGGCTGCCTTGCTTCGAGAGTTACATGCCAATCAAGGCTCTGCAATTGGACAAAACTTAATAGATCAACTCAATCTACAAGATCGCACCCAAAAAGTGAGCGATCGGATGATAGGCAATAGCCTGAGAATCCAGCAAGAGAAACTGCATCGAGACTTGTGGCGTTTCAAGCTTTGGATAATGGATACCAAGGGACGACAGCGACTTGAACCTTATCGAATTATCTACGGATTTTTTGCGGCAAGCTCATTCCGCAAGATACCAGAGATACGGATTTTTGCCGTACCGTGCAGAACATACGAAACAGAGGATAGCTATGACTACCAACCAGATCACCCTATTACCCTTCGGATTAGGGCTGACTACGACGCATACCAATGATGCCCACAAACGTCAGGCCACAGGTACACCAGCGGTAGAAATTTACAAGCTGGCTTTCACGCAGGCAGAGCTGAGTGTGGATGATATGTTTGCACAGCTTGAGTTGTCTGATGCCAGAGTGGAGGGCGCAATGGCGGTCGGAACGCAGTGGGTGGCAGAAACCTTTTTATCGCAAGCCGCGCCCACACTCGCTACGCTGCGCATAAAAGCAGGACTTTCACAACGTGAGCTGGGCAAACGTCTGAATGTCTCTCAACCACAAATTGCCAAATGGGAGAGGCTTGATACCCCCAATTGGGAATCTAAAACGATTGTGAGCTTGGCAAAAGCACTTTCCATGGACGCAAAAGCGTTGTTTGGTGTATTGATGGATAGCCACAAGGAAAAATAAAATGAATGCTCACTTTAGTTGTTCAGCGATATTTTGCGACGATATTCGACAAGAATTACAGGGGAAAATGAGCCTGATGGGCATCTACAATGGGAGTATGTATGTTCCTGTTTTCCCGATTGTGCTTTCCAAAATATGTTCGTTTTTTGAGTTACGGGTGTCTGCCGATTTTAGTGCGAATGCAGATGCGATCCTGACGGTCATGAAGGGGGCAGAAAGAATCAATTCGATTACGATACCGCTGTCACCTTTCGATAGCACGATCGAATTGCCGCACGGCAAACGTGCCGTCGCGTTTTCAAAAATGGGTGCGATGGAATTTCCTGCCATGACCTTTGATGAACCCACACTGCTTGAAGTGGTCGTACAAGTCAATGGGCAATCAGTGGTCGCTGGGCGGCTTTGGGTGACTCAATTCCCACAGGCTGACGAGATTTAGCACTTCGGTTGGTGCGCATTTTTGCACGCTCACATGCCATTTTTGGTTCTATATAATTTACAGTGGGTGAAGCAAGACTCCCTCCCCTTCAAGGCATAGGTATCTACACAAGTCCGCCGAAGAATTTCATGGCGGATGTTTTGAGTGCCTCCAGTTCATTTTGGGAGTAATTTTGCATGATTTCGAGCATGGAGAGGAAGACCCACAGTCCTGCGA
>JBASWK010000049.1:0-1983 GCA_049276435.1 Gallionella sp.
AACAAGCTACGAATAAGCTCGTCCTTTTCGGCATGGCTGAGTAAATTGAGGTCGGGTATTGAAGTCATGTGGCAAACTGTACGTGATTTGCGCGATTAAAGCAAAGGGGGAGCTGAGTAGTTACAAAGCTTCAGTCTATTGCAGTCCAACTACACAAACGCGAACAAAGTAAAAAGAAGGCTAAAACAGATATTCAAGTTCAATTAGACGCTTGGAAACGGACACAATATGAATTAGAACGAGAGGTTTCGGGTGGGTCTGGCTCAAAACAGGTTGGTCGCGGCTCTATAGCACATTTCAAACAAAATCAAGCTGATAATTTCAAATTGGAATATGAATTGGCGCGTCAACGCTTGGAAAATTTAGAAAAAATTCATTCACAACCAACTCAAGCCAGTAAAGAATTGGCTAAATTGGAGGATGCTCGAAAAGAAAAAAAATTCGACGTACTACGAGAAGATTTTGGAATTTTGGATGTGCCAGACTCTTTGCTGGCAAGACGGATGGTAATGCGCGAGTTGCTCAATTCCAGACCAGACTTGCGACGTGTGAGTGACGGAATATATGCCTTATTAGTTATGCTTGGTTGTAGTTTGTTCTTGTTGAAGTTTTTTCAACCTGCAAGCGTAGGAATATATTTTAGTGAAAAAAGACAAACCCGCTGGAATCACTACAAGCAAGGTGGTTATGACTACCTACTTAGCGAAAAAAACAAATCAACACATGACAGTAATCTTACAATGACACCATTCTATTTTTGCCAGTTATGGGACGATGTAATTTCTGTAGTTGCTCGACAAAAAGATTATGATTATCTTCGAGCCAGAGCCGCTTTCTTCACGGAGAACGCGGGTGTGCCCGAAGGAGTCCACAGGTCGCCATGATAAGCGCAGCAAAAACCCCCAGTTTTGGTCGCAAGACGACTGGGGGTTCCTCACCGTAGCCCGTATGCAATACGGGTAATGTTACGCCATGACCCAAAATCCCGTATTACATACCCGTATTACATACCCGTATTACATACCCGTATTGCATACGGGCTACAATTTCTCCACATTCCCCCGCGCAATATCCGCAAAATCGCTTGAAATTTCAGGCTGGCAGGCGACGTGTTGCCAGCCATAGGTCGAGCTTTAACCCGACTTTTGACATGAAGGTCGGGATAAATCTCGACCTACGATTTTGAATTGAAAATTATCCAAAAGAGTGTTTCACTCCTTGTTTTTTGCTATAGTAGCATTGTCCTGAGCAAGGACAACATGGCGCGCGCGGGAGTCCAGTGGTTGAGTTTCCCCCAGTTTTTCGTTCACTCCCCTGCGCAATCAGAAGGTCGGTATGTCCGACCACGAAAAGTATGGAGAAAAATCATGACTAGCTGGTGGAGTTCCTTATTTAGCAGCAATGAAGCGACACTGATGCCTGTCGCCGAGGATGCAAACCAAGAAATTGCGGGTTTGGATTTTAAAACGGCGATTGAAGTGCATCTCAAATGGAAGGTGCGGTTGATGGATGTGATTGATGGCACCAGTACGGAAGCGATTAACCCGAATATCGTTTCACATGACGATCAGTGTGTTTTAGGTAAATGGCTGCATGGCGAAGGTGAAAGACAGTTCAAGGAGCAGCCTGAATTTCAAAAAGTTGTGACCGCACACAGCTATTTTCATCGCTGTGCGGGACACACATTAGCCCTCGCCTTGGATGGCAAAAATCAAGAAGCGGCGACAGAAGTTACCAGTGGCGAATTTGCAAAAGCCTCGCTGGATGTGTCTCGCCATCTGATGCACTTGTGGCGAGATTTGGGTATAGAGAAGAAAGCGTGATGGTGTCAATGTTCTCCAATACACCGCCGTAGGTGAATGGCACTTACTTAAGCCAAATCATCGGCAAACTCCCTCCCCTTCAAGGGGAGGGTTGGGGTGGGGATGGGGGTGTGTGCAGAGAACGAACCCATCCCCATCCTAATTGCCCCCTCGCTTCGCT
>JBASWK010000050.1:0-1829 GCA_049276435.1 Gallionella sp.
TGCCGCCTTCACCCATGGTGATGTGATGCGCGGGGTAAAAACTGCATGTCGCAATATGCCCGAATGTGCCAACGTGCTGTCCGTTGTAGCGTGAACCTAGCGCGTCGCAGCAATCTTCTATCACCCATAGATTATATTTGGCAGCGATAGCCATCACCGTGTCCAAATCAAATGGATTGCCCAAAGTATGCGCCACCATGATGGCGCGGGTTTTATCCGTGACAGCGGCTTCGATTTTGGCGGGGTCGATGTTGTAAGTGGGAATGTCCACATCCACAAAGACAGGCACCATGCCGTTTTGCAGCATGGGATTGACCGTGGTCGGGAAACCCGCCGCGACGGTAATCACTTCATCGCCTGCTTTTAAAGCGCGTTCGCCCAACTTGTGCGAAGTTAATGCGGTAAACGCCAATAAATTCGCGGATGAACCTGAGGTCGTGGTCAAGGCGTAAGGCACGCCAACGAAATCGGCAAAGCGTTTTTCAAAGGCTTCGTTAAAACGTCCCGTGGTCAACCAGCCATCCAACGAGGCTTCGACCATGTTTTTCAGTTCGGGCGCGCCGAGGACTTTGCCTGAAGGCGGCACAACACTTGCGCCAGCGGTAAAGGGTTTTTCGGCATATTGCAGCGCGCTGTATTGCTCAACTAATTCTGAAATTTGACTGCGCAATTGTTCTTTTGTAGGGGTCATCACATCTTTCTCTGCTTGTTTGTATTAGCCTGTTTCTAAAGGGTATTCCAATAATTTTCTTTATCGCTGTTGATTGTGTTTCGAGCAAAGCCACTCTCATCCAATAATTGTGCCATTCCCATCGCTTCAGGCGGTATCGTGAGTTTAGGTTGTCTGTGTTGATAGCACGCAATTTGTTGCAGCGTAAATGCACGCATATCTTCCCCGCACTGATACGCCCGTTGCCATTCAATAATGGCACGCAACGCGTCGGCAAGATGCCAGCGGGGTTGCCAGTGCAGCCGCATTTTGGCTTTGGAGCAGTCCAGTTTTAGATAATGCGCTTCGTGCGGATGGTTGCCGCCGTCTAACGTCCAGCTTGCGCCGTCGCCCCACGATTCGGTGAGTTGCTCAACGATCCATTGTACGGGTTTGGCATCTTCATCACTGGGGCCAAAGTTCCAACTTTCGGCATAATGCGTGCCATCGGTGTAGAGTTTTTCCGCCAACGCTAAATAGCCAGACAAGGGCTCTAACACATGCTGCCACGGACGAATCGCGTGTGGGCTACGAATTTGTACGGGGCGACCTTCCGTGATGGCGCGCAAAATATCGGGAATCAAGCGGTCTTCTGCCCAATCGCCACCACCAATCACATTGCCAGCCCGTCCTGAAGCAATCGCTACGCCGTGTTGCGCATACTGGTCAGGATGGAAAAAGGAGTTGCGATACGCCGCTGTGACGAGTTCCGCACAGCCTTTACTGTTGCTGTAGGGGTCGTAGCCACCCATGGCTTCGTTTTCACGATAGCCCCACGCCCATTCTCGGTTTTCATAGCATTTGTCGCTGGTCACATTGACCACGGCTTTGACGCTGGGCGTGTGGCGCACGGCTTCCAGCAAATTTACCGACCCCATCACGTTGGTGGAATAAGTTTCCACAGGCGCGTGGTAGGAATAGCGCACCAAGGCTTGCGCGGCGAGGTGTAGCACAATATCAGGTTGATGTTCCGCCATCACCGCTTGCAGTTTCGCCAAATCACGCACATCACCGATGATGCTGGTCATGCCCGCGCCGACTTGCGCGACTTCAAATAAACTAGGTGAACTGGGGGGCGGCAGCGCGTAACCGATGACTTGCGCACCCATGGATTGCAACC
>JBASWK010000051.1:0-1698 GCA_049276435.1 Gallionella sp.
TGCCGCCTTCACCCATGGTGATGTGATGCGCGGGGTAAAAACTGCATGTCGCAATATGCCCGAATGTGCCAACGTGCTGTCCGTTGTAGCGTGAACCTAGCGCGTCGCAGCAATCTTCTATCACCCAGAGATTGTATTTAGCGGCGATCGCCATCACCGTGTCCAAATCAAAGGGATTGCCCAAAGTATGTGCCACCATAATGGCGCGAGTTTTATCCGTGACAGCGGCTTCGATTTTGGTAGGGTCGATGTTGTAGGTGGGAATATCCACATCCACAAACACAGGCACCATGCCGTTTTGTAACATCGGGTTTACCGTGGTGGGGAAACCCGCAGCGACGGTGATGACTTCATCGCCTGCTTTTAAAGCGCGTTCGCCCAACTTGTGCGAAGTTAACGCAGTAAATGCCAATAAATTCGCCGATGAACCCGATGTGGTGGTCAATGCATAAGGCACACCGACGAATTCGGCAAAGCGTTTTTCAAAGGCTTCGTTAAAACGCCCCGTGGTCAACCAGCCATCCAAAGAGGCTTCGACCATGTTTTTGAGTTCGGGCGCGCCGAGGACTTTGCCAGAAGGCGGCACAACACTTGCGCCAGCGGTAAAGGGTTTTTCGGCGTATTGCAGCGCGCTGTATTGCTCAACTAAATCTAAAATTTGCTGTTTAATTGCTGTTTTGTCCACAAGAACCTCTACTCAGTTTTGTTTGATGCTGTTGTTGTAAGCATTGATTTGACGCAAGGTGAATGCACGCATATCTTCTCCGCCTTGGTATGCTCGTTGCCATTCAATAATGGCGCGCAGTGCGTCGGCCAAATGCCAGCGGGGTTGCCAATGCAAGCGCATTTTGGCTTTGGAGCAGTCCAGTTTCAAATAATGCGCTTCGTGCGGATGGTTGCCACCGTCTAACGTCCAGCTTGCACCGTCACCCCATAATTCGGTGAGTTGTTCAACAATCCATTGCACGGGTTTGGCATCTTCATCACTGGGGCCAAAGTTCCAACCTTCGGCGTAAGGCGTGCCGTCGGTGTAGAGTTTTTCCGCCAATTCTAAATAGCCAGACAGGGGTTCTAACACGTGCTGCCACGGGCGAATCGCATGCGGGGCGCGGATATTAACGGGTTTTCCTTGGGTAATGGCACGTAAAATGTCGGGAATTAAGCGATCTTCCGCCCAGTCGCCGCCGCCAATGACATTTCCCGCGCGTCCTGAAGCAATCGCTACGCCGTGTTGCGCGTACTGGTCAGGATGGAAAAAGGAGTTGCGATACGCGGCGGTGACGAGTTCCGCACAGCCTTTACTGTTGCTGTAGGGGTCGTAGCCCCCCATGGCTTCATTTTCACGATAGCCCCACGCCCATTCACGGTTTTCATAACATTTGTCGCTGGTCACATTCACCACGGCTTTGACGCTAGGGGTGTGGCGCACGGCTTCCAGCAAATGCACGGAGCCCATCACGTTGGTGGAATACGTTTCCACAGGCGCGTGGTAGGAATAGCGCACCAAGGCTTGCGCGGCGAGGTGTAGCACAATATCAGGTTGATGTTCCGCCATCACTGCTTGCAGCTTTGCCAAATCACGCACATCACCGATGATGCTGGTCATGCCCGCGCCGACTTGCGCGACTTCAAATAAACTAGGTGAACTGGGGGGCGGCAGCGCGTAACCGATGACTTGCGCACCCATGGATTGCAACC
>JBASWK010000052.1:0-12635 GCA_049276435.1 Gallionella sp.
TCCGTTTTTGAGATGCCTCTCAAAAATCTGTTGGTAAAATAATACGTTTTGTTGGAAGATTAAACCAGCTTCCAACGGGATGGATAATACAAGGTTGGGTTGAGCGCAAGCGAAGCCCAACGTTTACACATGGAGGGGCATAAGTACCTGCGCCTAAGTTTTCGGGTATTTTGAGTTGTCAGTGAGAAAAATAATAGGCAAAAACAGAGCTGTAGGGTAGATACGCGCAGCTTACCCCCTACTCACTTTAATTTTGCGTAGTGGGTAATCCACGAAAACTTAGGTATAGGTGCTTATTTGTTGGGCTTCGCTACGCTCAACCCAACCTACGCGCTGATGTGGACAAATTTAAACGTTATGGAAATTGCAGTTAAAGCATCAAAACCCCTACCGCAGGTCGAATTTCAACCCGACTACGACACATTACTTTGAATCGCCCCCGTGCAAAAACACGAAAGTGCGCATTCATCAATGCCAGAAGGTGAGACCTACCTCACCTTCAACGCGCAATCACATTCATTTCTGGTTTGATTTGACTTTCATCTATATAAGCAATTGCGCCAGGGGTAGCTTGAACAAAACTAATCACTTCAGCAGTATTGGCGACCTCGCGAGGCGGAAGCCCTTTGCCGATAAAGCGGCGTACTACCCAGTATGCGCTGTATCTTTCATCATCTTGTTTCAAAAAGTAGCGCAAGAAACGATCACGTAATGCACCACGACCATAATTTACCGCGACGATGGCGGTGCCATTTAACTCAATGACTTTCCCCGTGTAAATGCGTTGCACCATGGTGGCATCTATTTTCTCCATGCCAGCGTGCGCGATCACGACAATCTCACCTGCATGTGCGTCGTAAATACTCAATGCCAGCAGTACAGAAAGGAGTGTTTGTTGAAATTTCAGCATGACATCCCCCTTAAAAAGTAAAGTGATAAGAGAGGGAGATGACACTGATACGCTTATTGCCTGATTCCCCCGCAGGGGGCGCATCAATGAAACTAGAACCAATACCCGACTGCGTGACTGACCATTCGGCCTTAATTTTGCTGTCATAGTCAATCGTGTAAGCCGTGCCTAATGCCCAGGTATATTGGTCATACGCGATCATCGTGTCAGCCAACATGCGCTGTGAGGCATTGATTTGCGCAGCTTGCGCCGCCAAGACAGGAATCGGAGCTAATGCCTGCACTTTTGCATTATTCACAGCTTGGTATAAAGCCCGATTCTTGGTGGTAATTTGCGCGTAGCTGACATAAGGAGTCCATTTACCGAGCTTATTTTGTAGCATCAGATAAAAACTTTCACTATCAGGTCCGAGTTCTGAGCTAGGATTTTTTCGTCTCACATATTCGTTTATGGTGCGAAAACCATGCCCCAAATCAGTACTCATGCCCAAATTGACGATGGTGGCATCCACTTTAAACTGGGTATTCAGGGAGGGCATATAATAAGTTCCTGCTAGACCGAACCCAAGCAATGAAGGGCCTGGCACATAAGTGGAGGGGCCTAGATTGCCACTACGAGCGACGGTGCTGGTGAAGTGTATCCCCGCTTGGTAAGTATTTTCATCTTGTTGCAAACTAAGCCGTAAACCTTTTGCGGTCGTTGCCAGTGGCATAAAAAACTCACCCAATGCCCCCGTCGGGGTAAGCAGGTTGTTTGGGTCTCGCGCATAGAATCGCCATGACGCGTTGGCTTTGCCCCAATAGCTGTCCAAAGTGAGTTCATTCTCACCTACAAGCCACGTTTTTGCGAAAGCCAACCCCTGAAAATCCATCGTCGGAGCGGTTGCATAGACTTCGATGGGTAAGCGTGCCGCCGCGAAGGACGTTCCTATGTCGGCATTTTCTGAATTGAGATAAAAAGGAATACGCAACTTACCCGCGCGAAAAAGTAAGTCATCTGTTGGGCGGTAGGACAAAAAAGCCCACGATACCGCAGCTTGCACCCCTTGATCCGTGTTGGGTGCAGTGGCAAGCTTGGCTTGAAGCGTCGCACTCCATTTGCTGTTAAATTGGGTATCCAATTGCGCACCCAATAAGGTGTCACGTCTGAAGTTCCCAGTGGCATTGATGTGGCGTTGATAACTTTCAGCTTGGTTTGATTGGGCATAACCTATCGTACCAAAACCAGACACCGAAAATTCGACCGCCTGCGCGGCACAACTCATCGTAGCCAACAAACCAAATAAATATATCCTATTGTTTTTTTTCATCATATTTCCTATAAGCAATGCCTCACCCGACATAATGCGAGCGTAAACCATACCAGCGACAGATAAAAATTCGGTTTTTCCTTGTGATGCCCCTAAAATTATCGGTCATCAACGTAGCGATGCTTGGTGATAAGTTGTTGCGTACAAATAATTGGGTATTGAGTTGTTAGTCGCTAGTCGTTAGTTTTTAGTTGGCGGAGTGAAAGGTTTTTCTCATCCGCTTGAATATATTGTGAAAAATATAGCATCAAGCAGACTCACCGCATTAACTAGCGACTCATAACTAACGACTAACAGCTTAAAATACCCGAAAATTTAGGCGCGGGTGCTTAATGCCAATATCACGAATCCATACTGCCTGTTTAATGTATCTGAATACAGCATTCTTCTGTTGCCAGACACGTTTGCACCCATTTTGAACGGTAGTCGCGCGCATTATCCGCAATAAGCGATCTATCTCGCGAAACAAAATAAATTCGTCGAAATTCTACTCAAGAATTTATAAATCTATTTACCTGTGTGTCTACAATTACTTGCTCGTCTGTCAACAAACAGAAGACGGAGGACGGAGGGCAGAAGACAGAGGATAGTCTCGTAGGTTGGGTTGAACGCAGTGAAGCCCAACAAATTCACGCGGTAAACGTTGAGCTTCGTGCCGCAACCCAAGCTACGTGCTGCCAAGTTTGCTTTTTAATTCGTTGATTTCTGTTGGGTGTAATTAAAAACACTTACAAATGAATCATTTTCTCGCCTAAGTATGTCGTGAGAAACGCTTTCGCCGATCACCACACCAGCACCCATTGTTATACGCACTCGGGATTTTGATACCACTGAAACTACGCCATTATTTTCAAATTCACTTAGAATTGAAAAATGAATAATCTCAGCCTTTGTTATCAATAATTTTGAAATTGAAAAATATGAAACTAACTGTGGATAGGTAAGTGTTTAGTCCCATCGTCTAGTGGGCTTGCGCAAGGAGTAGCGTGCGATTACGCTACGCTAATCGCAGCGACTATATAAGCATTTACTTGCTGCCCAAAATAGTCACCTTAGTTAACATTTCTTGCTTTCTCCCACACCAAAACCATCACTAAAATAAGACCATACCAAGCAATAATGTTTATAAACATGATCTTATTTATTATGGCACAGACTATGCTTTCGCAAACAACGCAGCAACAATCGTTGTCACCTGCGGGACAAAAGGAGTGTCAAAATGAAAACTTTACAGCAAGGATTTACCTTAATAGAACTGATGATTGTGGTGGCAATTATTGGCATACTGGCGGCCGTGTCGATTCCTGCTTATAGCGATTACACCGCCCGCACCCAAGTATCGGAGGCTTTTATCCTGTTGGGAGGCATGAAAACAACACTGGTGGAAAATTACACCGTAAATGGTAGTTGGGATGTCAATGTAATCGACGCGGTTCTGCTGACGGGGAAATATGTTTCTGCCATCACGGATCCTAATCCAACTGTTTATCCTAATTATGCAATACCTGGCACAACCAGTATTCAGGCAGAATTCAAATTAACAGGGGTTAATCCAGATATTGCGGGTAAAAAATTGCATATGTACTACAACGTCAAAAGTGGAGCATGGAGTTGCGCCAATGGAGATACCGTCAATAACTTGGGCGTAAATGTCACCGCCGCAACGACCGCAGCCATAGGCAACAACCCTGTACCCGCCAGATTGATGCCCAAGTCTTGTCAATAAAAAAGCCCCATTTTTGGGGTCTTGAATGTTACGACTGCGTAGAAGATGCCGCTAACAACTGCTTTAACTCACCGCTTTGATACATCTCGGTCATAATGTCCGAACCGCCGACAAACTCCCCATGAATATACAACTGGGGAATGGTTGGCCAATTAGCATACTGTTTGATGCCTTCACGAATTTCTGGATCTTCCAAGACATCGACTGCCAGAAAGGCCTTCACGCCTAATGCGTTCAGAATCCGCACCGCATTCGCTGAAAACCCACATTTAGGCATGTGCGGTTCGCCCTTCATGTACAGCACCACAGGGTTCCCTTTTACTTGCGCTTCAATACGTTTTTGAGTGTCCATTGCTTTTTACCTGAATTAAATAGTCGAAAATTATAAAGGCGTGCTGTTGCAGATGCAAGACAGCGTCAATTTATTCGGGTGAGAACGCGTGCCCCATAGGTTAGTCTTCTAACAAACTACGCAACATCCACGCATTTTGTTCGTGTATCGTCAAACGTTGCGTCAAAATATCTGCGGTAGGTTGGTCATGCGCCTTCTCCGCAAGCGGAATCACCGCCCGCGCGGTACGCACCACGGTTTCTTGACCTTCCAATAACGCACGAATCATTTCTTTTGCCGATGGCATCCCTTTGGTTTCAGGAATCGTCGTTAAGGCAGCAAACTCGCGATAACTGCCAGGGGCGGGGAAACCCAATGCCCGAATCCGCTCCGCCAATACATCGACCGCTAACCAACTTTCGTTGTACTGTGTTTGGAACATTAAATGCAAGGTCTGAAACATTGGCCCTGTCACATTCCAATGAAAATGATGTGTTTTGAGATACAAGGTGTAAGTATCCGCCAACACGTGCGACAAACCCGCTGCAATGTCGGTACGCGCCTCTAAAGTGATACCAATGTTGATGTGATTACGATTTGACATGATTTTTCTCCTGATTAAAAAAACATTCCATTCGACGCAAACAATGCTGAACTTGATGCACACGATCACACACTGATAGCCTGCACAGTGTAGCCTAAGCCCGCCTGCTTGGCTTAGTTTTACATTTAGTCGGTAGTCGCTAGTCGGTAACTTTTAGTTGACGGGTGAGGGAATGAGCATATCCACATGAATATATTGTAAAAATTTCTGATGCACTACGCTTACCCATCCTACCAACTAACAACTAACAGCTAACGACTAACAGCCTATACCAAGTATTCATTCGACTTAACCCACCGTCATTTAAATTTTTGCGGCCTCTTGTAAATACGCTTTTTTTACCCCATTTACTGGCAATTACGATTCTTTACTTAGGAGAGCATCATGCGTTTTGACAAATTTACGACTCAGTTGCAACAAGCGTTGTCCGAAGCTCAAAGTTTGGCGGTGGGTGCGGATAATCAATTTATTGAACCGATTCATTTATTGTTGGCGATGTTGAACGATACCGAAGGCGGGGCGACCTCGTTGTTAGCGCGGGCGGGTGGCAAAGTCGCGGCGTTGAAAACGGCGTTGACACAGGCGATAGCGCGCTTGTCCAAGGTGGAAGGACACGGCGGCGAGGTACAAGTTGGGCGCGAGTTGAGCAATTTGTTCAACTTAACCGACAAAGCGGCGCAAAAGCGCGGCGATCAATTTATCGCATCGGAATTGTTTTTGTTGGCGGCGTGCGACGATAAGGGCGAAGCGGGACGGCTATTAAAACAGCATGGCGTGGCAAAAGCTCCCTTAGAACAAGCCATTAACGCCGTGCGTGGCGGCGAATCGGTGGGTTCACAAGAAGCCGAAGGGCAACGCGAATCGCTGAAAAAATACACCGTGGACTTAACCGAACGGGCGCGCATGGGCAAACTCGACCCTGTGATTGGGCGCGATGATGAAATTCGCCGTGCGATTCAGGTATTGCAACGCCGCACCAAAAATAATCCTGTGTTAATCGGCGAACCTGGCGTGGGTAAAACCGCCATCGTGGAAGGCTTAGCACAGCGGATTGTGAATGGCGAAGTACCTGAATCGTTGAAGGGCAAAAAAGTCCTGAGCTTGGACATGGCAGCCTTGTTGGCGGGTGCGAAATATCGCGGTGAATTCGAGGAACGCTTGAAAAATGTGCTGAAGGAATTGGCGCAAGACGAAGGTCAGACTATTGTTTTTATTGACGAATTACACACCATGGTCGGTGCGGGTAAAGCCGAAGGCGCGATGGATGCGGGCAATATGTTGAAACCTGCGCTGGCACGCGGCGAGCTGCATTGCGTCGGCGCGACCACCTTGGACGAATACCGCAAATACATCGAAAAAGATGCCGCGCTGGAACGCCGTTTCCAAAAAGTGTTGGTGGATGAACCCTCGGTGGAATCGACCATCGCGATTTTGCGCGGCTTGCAAGAACGCTACGAACTGCATCACGGCGTGGAAATCACCGACCCCGCCATCGTCGCGGCGGCGGAATTGTCCCATCGCTACATCACCGACCGCTTCTTGCCCGACAAGGCGATTGACTTGATCGACGAAGCCGCAGCAAGGGTAAAAATGGAAATTGATTCCAAACCCGAAGTGATGGATAAATTGGATAGACGCTTGATTCAATTGAAAATTGAACGCGAAGCGGTGAAGCGCGAAAAAGACGAAGCCTCACAAAAACGCTTAGGTTTGATTGAAGAAGAAATCACCAAATTGCAACGCGAATACGCCGATTTAGAAGAAATCTGGAAGGCAGAAAAGGGCGCGGCGCAAGGTACGGCGCATCTAAAAGAAGAAATCGACCAAGTGCGCGCCGAAATCGTGCAACTGCAACGCGCAGGCAAATTGGACAAAGTGGCGGAATTGCAATACGGCAAATTACCACAATTAGAAGCGCGCTTGAAAGAAGCCGCCCACGCCGAAACCAGCAGCGACAAACCCAAAAATCGCTTGCTGCGCACCCACGTCGGGGCGGAAGAAATCGCCGAAGTGGTCAGCCGCGCCACGGGTATTCCTGTGTCCAAAATGATGACGGGCGAGCGCGACAAGCTATTGAAAATGGAACAAAAACTGCACGAACGCGTGGTGGGTCAAGATGAAGCGGTGCGCTTGGTGTCGGATGCGATTCGCCGTTCGCGCTCTGGCTTGAGCGACCCGAATCGCCCTTACGGTTCGTTCTTGTTCCTCGGTCCCACGGGCGTGGGCAAAACCGAATTGTGCAAAGCCTTGGCGGGCTTTATGTTCGATTCGGAAGACCATTTGATTCGCATCGACATGAGCGAATACATGGAAAAACATTCCGTGTCGCGCTTAATCGGCGCGCCCCCTGGTTATGTGGGCTATGACGAAGGCGGTGGCTTGACCGAAGCCGTGCGCCGTAAACCGTACAGCGTGATTTTGCTGGACGAAGTGGAAAAAGCGCATCCCGATGTGTTCAATGTGTTGTTGCAAGCCTTGGACGACGGACGCATGACCGACGGTCAGGGTCGCACCGTGGATTTCAAAAACACCGTGATCGTGATGACCTCCAACTTAGGCTCGCAGATGATTCAACAAATGGCGGACGACGATTACCAAGTCATCAAATTGGCGGTGATGGGCGAAGTCAAAACCTACTTCCGCCCCGAATTTATCAATCGTATTGATGAAGTCGTGGTGTTCCATTCGCTGGATGAGAAAAACATTCAATCCATCGCCCGCATCCAATTGCAATACTTGGAAAAACGCCTCGCCGCGATGGAAATGCACATGGAAATCAGTACCGCCGCGCTGGCAGAAATCGCCAATGCAGGCTTTGACCCGATTTACGGCGCACGTCCTTTGAAACGGGCGATTCAGTCGCAGTTGGAAAACCCATTGGCGAAATTGATTCTGGAAGGACGTTTTGGCGCAAAAGACACCATCAAAGTCGATTGCAAAGCGGGTGTGATGAAATTCGATAAAGGCTAATTCGCCTTCATCAATAAAGAAAAGTCCCGTTTGCGGGACTTTTCTTTTAACGTAACCACCTTGTAAAATCAGCTATTCCAACCCTTCGAGTACTCTCCACACCTTCCTGTAAATCTGACCTTTTTCAATACCAAGGGAGCGCGTCCAAAGGGATGAATCTGCGCCTCTGAGAGCGTCTCGAATCTCAGCTAACGAGCGATGACCGCTAGGATATATCTGAGAAGCCAAGGGTTCTGCCGCCATACGAGGGATACCTAATAAGCGTAAAGCAATCGCATTTTCATCCGATACACCGTAATAAACCCGCGATGCCAAGTTATTCAACAACGCCCGTTCCTCTTCGGGAATATCTCCCCCTGTAATTGACAGTAGCGCACCTAATCCCCAAGCCGCCGTTTGCGTGAGCTTACCAAATAAATTTTGGCCACATTTAGTCAGTGCTTCTGTTTCATCACGCCCATCTTTTGAAAAATGTTGTTGCGCAATGTCAGGCAAAGTACGCCCACCCACCCAGTCTTTAAGAATCAACGCCAATTTACTGCCATTTGGTTCTTGGTCGCCCGTTACTTCTTTGAGGTTATCTCTTAATTCTGGCACTTTCAGCAAGACCCCCATCATTTTTTTCAGCGTATCACTTTCACTGCCAAACAATGTATTAGCATCCCAAGCATCTTTTCCGATGCCTTCTTGGCCAGCGGCAATCATTGCTGATTTTATGCTTTGCAACGAAAATCCCGTGCTATCGACCAATTTCAAGGGTTGGTTTGGTCTGCTTAAATACTCAGAATAATCGCGAATGCTATGGAGCAGGCGATTTGCCTGAAAAGGGCTAGAAGCTCTCAGCTTACCGAACCCAAATGTTCCACGCAGAATCTGCTCCATTTGATCGGCAAAAGAGTGTGGTCGTCCCATTTGTTGATATGTGTGCGCCAAATACTGCACAAAAGCAGACCACTCTGGTTTCTGATAAACAATCTTGCCAAGATCATCAATTAAGTCTCCTGCATCCTCAACAAGACGAATCAAGGCCGAGTTCAGTTCGCCAGTTTGCTTGTGGATGAATGCTTTAAGTTTGTCAGCCTTGGCATCATCCGCCGCCGCCATCACAACCACGCCGAGGCTGCCTTGATCCACGCGCCCCGCACGTCCAGCGATGTTCCAGAAATCTGCTGGGGGCATGTCATACGCTCCCTTCTTGCTAGATGGGTATTGATGCGATGCCATCACAACACCTGATACGGGAAAATTAACCCCTTGAGCAATGGTTGTGGTTGCAACCAAATAATCTAACTTCTCATTTTCAAATAACCACTCCATCAATGCTCGCGTATCGTCAGACAACCCCGCATGGTGTACACCAACTCCATGAGCAAGCAGGTCGATCAACGGAAAATTTTCTCCCATTTCTAATGCAAGAAATTCTTGCACTAACTTCACTTGCTCCGAAACAACCAAGCGTCGATTGCTGTCATTTTTTAATGACATGGCAAGCGACCAAACCCAGTCTGGCCTTTGGTGCATTACAATCACAGAACCACGTTTTTTGAGTTGATGCGCAGCCGCAACCGCAATATCCATTTGATTTGATATTGCGCTAAATGATTTTTTACAACCATTGTCTTTATTGAGAGGAATTAAATCATCAATTGCCAACGTTGCGCGAGTGGTGTGTACCGTTTCCAGTTTAAGCTGATAGTCGTAGCTTTTTCCTTTGAGAAGCGCACCTTTTACAGGCTTCACAATACCGATGACTCTATCATTTGGTTGCCAATCCATCGCTAGACTGATGTCATCCGAATTGGCATCTCCAAGCCAGCGCGCTACCTCGCGTGCATTGCTGATAAATGGAGTCAACAATAAGAATTGCGCCATGCGACACTCGGCATTGATTGTTGCCAACAAAAGCTCCAGCTTGAGCCCCCGCGCTCCTTCCTGAATGTTATGCGCCTCGTCAACTACTACCAATGTTAAAGGACGACCAATTTTTGCTTCCCAGTCCTGACGCAACATAAGATCAAGTTTTTCAGGTGTCGTGACGAGAATACGAAACTCACGCGCCTTATCTTTTTCACTCAGAAGCTCCGCTTCTATACCGTCGATCTCAAGTGCAGGACTAACTTGCTCAACCAATACACCAAGCGACTCGAAATCACGCCGAAGTCGACGCGTCACCTGACGAACAAGTGTGCGCGTAGGGGCAAGGTAAGCAACCCAACCACGCTCAAGATCAAACTGATTCAATGCCTGAAGAATACGGAACTGAGCAATCAATGTTTTGCCGCTCGAAGTTGGCAGACTCACCACAACGGCGCGACGACTTGAACCAAGTAAACCTTGTTCTGCCAATGCCCGTCGCTGGGGTGGCAATACATCAAACAAGGCTTTATCTCCCCGTCCACGTTCTACAAGGCTACCCACAAATTTGGTGACGCGAGAGTTGACGGCACGCGTGACAGTCCAAATAGCGTTATCCGCTAATTGTCGCGCAGCGGCAGACATTAAACGAATAAGGGGTTCAAGCTGGAAAGTCGCGCCACTTTGACTAATCGCCATTGCACGATCAAAGTGCATATCTAAAAGGATATGAATCTGATAACTCCCCTCTACAACACCATCCGTAATATAGCGTGCGAGCACTTCCGCCGCTTTCGCCAAATGGTATAAAGCCATCAACTCCAAAGCAGCTACTTTTACATGCCGACTTTCAGCACTATTAAGATAACCAGACTCAAAATCTCCCTGTGCCCGACGCAAGCTACTAATACGCTCTAAAACAACATCACGGTCTTCCCAGCCTTGTTTACGAATAAGCCTCAACCATATATCAATGATTGTACTCAAGGTACGAATCCGCCAATTTTCTGATTCTAACTCTAAGTTAATCCATGATTTTTCACGCAAATTGCGCGCAGCATCAGCACCTAAGTCGCCAATTACCGCTAATGCACTGCGCCTCAAACACAACTCAGCTTCTTCCAACATAATGTCTCTTTCGGGCAAAACACGATAGAGACGGTACGCATCGGCAGCACACTCTCGCAGCAAACGAACCTGTTTATTTTCAACACTGGCACTCAGTAGCAAATCCATTACTACTGTTTCTAGGGACTGTGCGACTCGCTCAATCAGCTCGTAATCTATTTCATCGGGTAAGCCTGCAAGCTCAGTTAAAACTTGCACACGAGTAGCCTCGTGCAACGCCTTGCTTCGCATTTCCCCCAAAGATTCGAGCATCCAGTGACTCATAGCGCACCACCTTGCACGCGACTTGGAAGGTTCGCTATTGGACAAGGGATATAGAGCGCAAGTAAACGACACGCTGACGGGGGTTTAATAATTTTACCCAGAGATGTGCCGCGATTACGGAGGTCAAACTCATTCGGCTGTGTATCACGCACCAACACGCCAAATAGCGTCATTGCCTTGTTACCCGATTGCAGCAGCAAACTAATCGCCGCATTAAAGTGTGGTTCGGCATCATTGCCTCGACAACGTGGCTGTAACCAGCGGATAAGTGTATGAAGCAATCCAATGTCCGCCGCCAAATTTTCTAGCTGGTGGATCATGCCTGTGCGTCCTGTCATAACATTTGGAGGGGTATTGCTATCAGAAGAGCATTTAACCTCGCCCAGTACCAATCGAGTTTCATTATCTTGTCGCATAAATCCAACTAAATCAGCTCCAGGAAGACTTGCTTTGGGTGTGCGTTTATCGCGCTCCATGTTCCATGGCCAAAACACACCATGTTCATGGGTCAACCAAGCCTCTGCCATCGCTTCACCTACTGCCCAATCCCGTTCTTCTGGCTTTTCTGCCTCCAGTATTGCCCTAACGTTTTCCTGTGCGAAGCCTGTCGATGCCAAACTATTTAGGTGTGACACAAAGTCAGATTTACCTGAATCATCGTGTAAACGAGAGGCAACTTCATTGGATACAAATGAATCAAACGCATCAACCTCCGTAAAATGCACCCCTTTCCAGAGAACGGCATCCTGAACACCTTCATATACATTTTTGTGGGCGAGCATCATAAATAGATTAAAAACCAACTAGGTAATTGACTTGCGTAGTTGATTTTGATTGGGCGAGAGACGCGATTTTACACTACAATGCCACCAGCCCCCTTTACTAGCTGGAATAAATTCGACTTCCACCATCATAAATAAAACATCCTCTCGATTGCCCGCATCCAATTGCAATACTTGGAAAAACGCCTCGCCGCGATGGTCAAGCACCCGTGGACGAATGGCATGGTCGAAGCCATGAATAAAAAGATCAAGACGAACACCACCAAACGCTTTCATTACGACAACGTCACTGAGCTCAAAGAACACCTGTACGCTTATATTTTGAACTACAACTTCAACCTAAAACTCCGTGCCATTGGGCGCATTCCCCCCTTTGAAGCTATACTCAACGCTTATCAAAAAACACCTGATATTTTTTACATCAACCCGAACCATTTAATTATGGGACTAAACAGCTAGACCCATTCAACTTGAAAATCCCGTGACGTAGGTGCGACAAATTCGCACGGTTTTAACTTCTTCAATCATGCCCTCAAAAGGCGTGCGAATAAATTCGCACCTACGGCGGTTAGTTGTATTGCATCAGTTTTTCAAAGGCGGTGGGTATGGTGTCTTCGCCATTCACTAACGACTAGTGTCGCGTCATGCGCGACCTGCCGCATAGATTAAGCTATACTTTTGTCCTCTTTTTCAAGAAGGCGAAGGATACTCGGTGAAGCTATATAAAGTGACGTTGCTTGCGGCAGAGCGGGCAGAA
>JBASWK010000053.1:0-9717 GCA_049276435.1 Gallionella sp.
CAAAATTTTGCAGCCCTTGGAGCGGGGGAAGTGGTCGCAATTGATGGTAAAACGGCACGACATTCCTATAATCAAGCGGCTAAACTTGGCGCGATCCATATGGTCAGTGCATGGGCAACGCAAGCAGCATTTATGCCCCGCCGCTGGTGGCAAAGCAACCCGATGAAACCGAAATCGCCCTGTTAGCCTTGATTGATGCCGAATACACCCGCCATCCGTTTTTTGGTAGCCGCAAAATGGTGCGTTATTTGCGCGGTCTGGGGCATATCATCAGCCGCAAGCGGGCGCAGCGATTGATGGCAACCCTAGGCTTGGCGGGCATGGCACCAGGTCCCGCCACCAGCCGCCCGCATCCGCAGCACAAGATTTACCCGTATTTGCTGCGCGGCGTAGCCGTTGAACGCCCCAACCAAGTGTGGAGTACAGCCATCACCACATTCGCCTGGCGCGAGGGTTTGTGTATTTGGTGGCGGTCATCGACTGGTACTCGCGGCGCGTGTTGGCATGGCGATTATCCAACACCATGGATAGTGAATTTTGAATGCCTATCTGAAAAGCGTTCCTATGATTGCATATCTCATCTATAGTTTTACAAATGCAATATGTACATCTAACGGTCATCGCAGTTGCAGCCACCCCTGATAATGAAAGAAACTACTGGGTGGAAGGTGACAGGTAGAGGTCGCGCAATTTTTGGCGGCTAGACCCCGCAACCTAACGTGACTGGCGTGAACTGGCAAAATGGTGCGCATCGTTTGCTCCCGATGAAGTGGTCATGGAGATCACGGGCATCTACTGGAAGAGCCCGTATGCGGCGTTGGAAGCAGCAGGCATCCGCGCGAAAGTCGTCAATGCACGACACGTCAAGAATGTGCCTGGACGCAAAACGGATGTTTGTTGCTGAATGTTTTTCACGTAAGGGAATTATTCACGCGCTATTGGTATATTTTGCCCCATCGCCAAAATCAAATGCCCAACAAATTATGGATTGAATGTCATACCCACTCAGGCGGGTATTCTGTCCACCTGGCAGGACACCGTTTCCCATATTCCGCTCAAACGGCTATCATCCGCGCCCATTTACACTCACTGACTCAACGATGACTTCTTTTTCTCGCGCTCGCTGGCTGTTGCCTTTAGGGTTGTTTGTACTCTCTTTTACATGGGGATACACTTGGGTGATGGCGAAGCAGGCACTTACTTACGCGCCACCTTTTGCCTTTGCCGCCGAGCGTTGTGTGGGAGGAGCATTGGCGTTGCTTTTGGCACTCAAACTAATGGGTAGATCGTTGAAGTTGGTCGCCCCACTGCCTACGCTTGCCATTGGGCTGATCCAAGTAGCGGGCTTTATGTTGTTCCAAACATGGGCGTTGGTGGAAGGCGGTCCTGGCAAAACAGCCGTGCTAATTTTTACCATGCCCATCTGGACGCTGCTACTCGCATGGCCCATTTTGGGAGAGCGCATCAAAGGCAAGCAATGGTTCGCTGCCATTAGCACGCTCATAGGGTTGCTGCTGATTATTGAACCGTGGAATATGCACGCCAGTTTATTTAGCAAATTTCTGGGCTTAATGGCGGCATTGTGCTGGGCAATTGGCACGGTGTTAATTAAGCGATTGCGCGCTAAACAAGCGGTGGATTTGCTTTCCTTGACCACATGGCAAATGTTGATCGGCGCAGTGCCTTTAGTGCTGCTAGCGGTCGTGATACCCGAACGCGCCACCGATTGGTCAGGGTCGTATATCGGCATACTGATATTTATGTCAGTCATTAGCACGGCGATGTGCTGGTGGTTATGGATTACCCTACTCGACCGTATCCCCGCGTGGGAGGCTAGCTTGTCGGTACTCGGCACGCCCGTGATCGCTATCGCATCTTCCCGACTGATGCTAGGCGAGAGTTTCAAATTCAGCGAAGGCATGGGGATTTTGCTCATCGGCATAGGACTTGCCTTGTTGTCTCTGATAGGCTGGGCGGCGAGTCGGCGGGCGAAGTAAGTGGTTACGTACAAATAATTGGGTATTGAGTTGTTAGTCGCTAGTCGTTAGTTTTTAGTTGGCGAAGTGAAAGGTTTTTATCATCTGCTTGAATATATTGTAAAAAATATAGCATCAAGCAGACTCACAGCATTAACTAGCGACTAATAACTAACGACTAACAGCTTAAAATACCCGAAAATTTAGGCGCGGGTGCTTTGCACCTTGCTATTTGGGCTTGGGCGCATTAAACCGCATCTCCGCGTGAGACCGCTTTTTAGGTTCATTCGTACGGTTTCTCGTGAATAAGGCAAGTTTGGTCGCATTTTTTGCCTTTTCGGGCGATGTACGAATGAATTCGTCCCCACAAACCCCCACTGTTTAGCCAAAATGAGAATTGCTGCAAGGCACTGGCGCGCCTTGGCTTTTGACCGCGTCGTCGCATCTCAATAAAAAAGGGGGAAAGCATTGCTTTCCCCCTTTTCGGACTAGACTTTTCGGGACAGATCAACCTCGCCCACCCGAAAATTGACTTTAAGGTATTGCTGCGTGAGCGATCTGCAACCGTGCCGCAATCGGTGTGGGGAAGCCTGCTGCTGCCAAGGATTCACGGATGGTGCGGTTGGTGTCAAAATAAACCTGCCAGTAGTGTGCGTTGTTGCAATAAGGACGCACCACCAGCATAGGTCCTACCAAATTGAACTCCAGAATTTCCACATCCACGGCAGGTGTGGTCATCACATTGGGAATCGCTGCAACTTTTTCACGCAACAGCTTCATCGCCGCTGCATGATCGGCACTGCCTGCCAATTGGCACAGCAAGTCCACACGACGGTAAGCGTTGGTGGAATGATTTTGGATATTATCCGAGAAGATTTTGTTATTGCCAATGAGCGTCAGGATGTTATCTGAGGTATTCAAAGTCGTCGCGAACAAACCAATTTCTTTCACCACGCCTGTAATGCCTGACACCACAATCTGGTCACCCACTTTAAAGGGGCGCAACACAATCAAGAATATACCTGCGGCAAAGTTGGACAATAACCCCGCCCATGCCATACCAATCGCGACACCAGCGGCTGCCAACAAGGCGGCGAATGTGGTCGTTTGTATGCCCAAGTAGCCCAAAATACCAATCACCAACAAAATGGTCAGCGTCACATGGGTGATGGATTTGACATAGCGCACCATGGTTACATCAATGGCTTGCTTGTTTAACGACTTTTCGACCAAACCCACCGTAAAGCCAATCAACCAGCGTCCTACCAGCCAAAAGGCGATGGCTGCCAGTATTTTGATGCCAAATTCGGTGGCATACCCTACGATAAGATTTTGATAGTTTTCCATGCTGACTCCCTTTGTTAATTAAAAATTACTGACTGACTTCTTCTTGCTGACTATCCAACTGCATACTGATTTTCAAAATCCGCCACTGTTGAATTTCTTCTTGTAGTGCGGCGTGTGTAGCAGGATTGCGTGCTAACCAACCCGCTGGCATGACCAGATGAAACTTGGTACCACTAAAACGCACTTGTAATTTCGGCGGCTCCATGTCGCTGCGGTTACGACAAAACAAAGTGGCGAGACGCAAACTCATTACCATGGCGGTATCTTGCACCGCCATGTCCGCAAACGCCTCTTTGTCTAAACTCCCCCGCTGGGCGAGTGCTAGTAAACTCAATCGTGCTTGTTCTTTTTTGGAAAAACCTGGCATATCGGCATTGGCGAGAATATAGGCCGAGTGCTTGTGATAACCACTGTGCGCCACGCTGATGCCGATTTCATGTAACTTCGCCGCCCAATTCAACAAGCGCAAGGCGGCTTCATCGGTGCTATCTATCAACAATTGTCGGGCTAACTGGCTCGCCAACTTCTCCACACGCAAAACTTGACGTACATCGACATGATAACGGGACATAAATTGCTCCGTAGTCATGTCACGCATGTCGTTGTCGTAAAAACGTCCGAGTAAGTCATACAGCACGCCTTCGCGCAATGCACCGATGGCAGGCTGCATTTGCTCAATTTCCAGCTCGCAAAATGCGGCATACATAATGGCAAACCCACCCGCCAACACAGGCAAGCGGTCGCCGCGCAAGCCCTGCAAAGTGAGCTTATGCACATCCCCCACACTGAGCAGATGGGCGCGCAGTTTTTCCATGCCTGCCCGCGTCATGCCGCTGCTGCTAAAGCCATTGAGTACCAGTACATCGTTTAGCATTTTAGCCGTACCCGATGAACCGAAGGCATCTTGCCATTGCCCACGATAGTCCGCCACGATGCTTTGCAATTCACTGCGGGCGGCGTTTTCGGCTTGTTTAAGGTTGTGCTTGTGGATTTTACCATCAGGGAAAAACCGATTGCTGAAGCTGACGCAGCCCATGTAAAGACTTTCTAGCTTGAGCGAATTCAGTCCATTGCCTATGATAAACTCGGTGGAGCCGCCCCCAATATCCATCACCAAACGATTGTTGGGCGAAGGCGGTAAGCCGTGTGCTACGCCTAAATAGATCAAACGGGCTTCTTCATATCCCGCGATGACTTCAATCGGAAATCCTAAGATATGCTCGGCTTGGGGAATAAAATCGGTAGCGTTCTTGGCGACCCGTAGCGAGTTTGTTCCCACCACGCGCACCGCTTCACGGGGAAAGCCGCGTAATCGCTCCGCAAATCGACCCAGTGCGTCCAATGCACGTTGCTGTGCCGCCGCATCCAAATAACGCGCTTCGTTTAAGCCCGCTGCGAGTCGCACCGACTCGCGACCACCATCCAACATATAAAGTTGGTCGTTTTCTACGCGGGCAATTTGAAAGCGGAAGCTATTTGAGCCAAGATCAACCGCAGCGAGTAGAGGTTGGTGTTGCACTATTTTTGCACTTCCCGTTCAATTTCTTCCATGGTGACATGGCGTACATCACGTCCTCTCACCATATAAATGACGTATTCCGCAATATTTTGCGCATGGTCACCAATCCGTTCGATGGCTTTTGCCACAAACAAAATTTCTAGAGAAGTGGAAATGGTGCGCGGGTCTTCCATCATAAAAGTAATCAAATAGCGCATGATGGCGCGGAATTCTTCATCCACTTGGTCATCTTGACGCACCACTTGTGCCGCCAAAACCACGTCAAGACGTGCAAACGCATCCAAGGCTTTGCGCAACATATCTATCGCAATTTCAGACGCATGTTTGATTTCGGTATAACGCGGAATCGCCAAGCCATGCTTTTGCGACAACATTTTTGCCATACGCGCAATTTTTTCTGCTTCATCGCCGATACGTTCCAAATCGGTAATGGTTTTCACCACGGTCATTACCAGACGCAAATCGCTAGCAGTGGGTTGACGACGGGCAATCACTTGACTACAGGCTTCGTCAATTTTGACCTCCATGCCATTGACACGGTGATCTTCCTCAATCACATGCGTCATCAAAGCGACATCGCCGCTGATTAAGGCTTCAATCGCTTTCTTAATTTGCTGTTCGACCAAGCCCCCCATCTGCAAGACATTCGCGCGAATTGCTTCTAGTTCGGTATCAAACTGTTTTGAAATATGGTCGCTACTTGACATGTTGTTTCCTTAAAAAATCAAATGCACAGTGTGTGTGATGAATATGACAGGGTGATGACGGTTTAGTTGCTAGTCTCTAGTCGTTAGTTGGTAGTCGCTAACAGCCAGCAACCAACCAACAACTAACGACTAACGACTAACGACTAACGACTAACGACTAACGACTAACGACTAACGACTAACGACTAGCGACTAGCGACCAACGTTTTAACGCCATCCGCCGTACCCAACAACAATACATCCGCGCCACGACGTGCAAACAAGCCATTGGTGACGACACCTGCAATGTGATCCAATTCAGACTCTAGTTCCACAGGGTTCAAAATTTGCAGCCCGTGCACATCCAGAATGAGGTTGCCATTGTCAGTGGTAAAGCCTTCGCGCAATTTAGGATGGCCGCCCAATGCCACCAATTGGCGGGCGACTGAGCTACGCGCCATGGGAATCACTTCAATTGGCAATGGGAATTTACCCAACACATCGACCAATTTGCTGGCATCACACACACAAATAAATTGCTTGCAGGCGGCTGCGACAATTTTTTCACGGGTCAACGCCCCGCCGCCGCCCTTGACCATATGTAAATGACGCGTAATTTCATCCGCACCATCCACATACACGGGCATTTCACCCACTTCATTCAGCGAAAACACGTCAATCCCATGTGATTGCAGCCGTTTAGCGGACGCATCTGAACTCGCCACCGCACCGCGAATTTTGTGCTTGATTTTGGCTAATTCATCAATAAAGCAATTGGCGGTTGAGCCTGTACCCACCCCCACAATGCAATCTACGGGAACATATTCAATCGCCGCTTGCGCCACTAAACGCTTCAAATCATCCTGAGTCATCATTTTTACTTTCTCCTCGTTTTTGTTAGGTAGATATTTCTATGTTTAGTGCCGATTATTGCAGGAAATGCGTGATTTAGGAAACCCTGAAACACATTCAATCATGCCGCGCCTAAAATCGCCTTATATTTTCGGGGAAAAGGTAAACGCATCTGAATAAAATGCCTCGCTCGGCAGGCCGCGAAAGGTGGTGAAGTCGCGGTGCGCGGCTTCGACCACCACGGGCGCACCACACACATACACATCGTAGCCCGACATATCGGTGTAATCTTCCAGCACCGCTTGATGCACAAACCCTGTGCGCCCTCGCCACGCATCTTCAGGCTGCGGTTCAGACAGTACGGGCGTGAACTTAATACCGAGTACTTCCCAGTGTTTAACCAAATCCATCAAATACAAATCGCTGAGCTTACGTCCCCCCCAATAAAAATGGATAGGGCGTTGAATACCAACATGCAGCGCGTGTTCTATCATCGCTTTGACAGGTGCGAATCCCGTTCCACTGGCGACCATGATCATGGGTTTGATCGAGTCTTCGCGCAAGAAAAACGTCCCTAACGGCCCTTTGAAACGCAAAATATCCCGCGCTTTCATCTCGTTGAACACATGCTGGGTAAACTGCCCGCCCGCGATATTGCGGATATGTAACTCAATCAATTCATCATGATGCGGCGCATTGGCGATGGAAAAGCTGCGTGGTTTTTGGTCTTTTTGTAAGATGTCGATGTACTGCCCTGCCACAAATTGCAAGCGTTCATTCGCAGGTAATTTGAGCTTTAACACCATCACATCTTCCGACACTTTATCCATGGACTGCACGCGAGACGGCAAGGTTTTGACTTGAATATCTTTTATTTCATTCACTTCACGGCAGACAATCGTCAAATCAGACAGCGGCGTAGCACAGCAAAATAACGCCAATCCCGCCTTTTTCTCGGCCAGGGTCAAGGCACTCGCACCATGTTTGCCATAATCCACCGTCCCCGCAACGACGCTGCCTTTGCATACCCCGCACACCCCATCACGGCAACTATAGGGCAAGGTATAGCCGTGATTCAGCGCGGCTTCGAGTACGGTTTCATGCGGTGCATTGGCAAATTGGTGACCGCTAGGCTGCAAAGTAATTTGGAAGGACATGATGAATTTAAGAAATATGCGAAAGGCGCGATTTTAACGCATAATCGGGCGATGAAACGCTTACTCATTATCGGATGTGGCGATGTCGCCCGCCGCACCCTTCCCCTTTTACGCCCGCGCTATCGAGTCTTCGCGTTGGTGCGCCGCCCTGAGTCTTTTGCAGCCCTGCGCGCGCAAGGCGTTGTGCCTATCTTGGGCGATTTAGACGACTACGCCAGCCTATCGCGTTTAGCAGGACTCGCCGATGCGGTGCTGCACTTTGCCCCGCCGCCCGCCCAAGGCAACATCGACAGCCGCACCCGCAACTTGCTACGGGCATTGTCACCAGCGCGCGCACCGCAACGACTGGTGTATATCAGCACCAGCGGCGTGTATGGCGATTGCAAGGGCGCGTGGGTCAACGAAACTCGAACTTGCTGCGCCACCACGCCTCGCGCCCAACGCCGCGTGGATGCTGAAAAACAAATCCGCCGCTGGGTAAAATCCCGTAAGGTGAATGCCTGCATTTTACGTGTACCAGGTATTTATGCGGCTGATCGGCTACCCATTGAGCGTATCCAACAAGGCATGCCAGCCATCCTAGCGGCAGAAGACGGCTACACCAACCATATCCACGCCGACGACCTCGCTCGCATCGCGCTCGCCGCACTACGCCACGGCAAACCCTGCCGTATCTATCATGCCAGCGACGATCAACCAATGAAAATGGGGGATTATTTAGATGCAGTTGCCGATGCGTTTGAGCTACCTCGCGTCCCCCGCATCAGCCACGCCGCAGCACAACACGTGTTATCGCCCAGCCTGTTATCCTTTATCAACGAATCTCGCCGACTCAACAATCGGCGACTCAAGGAAGAGTTAAACGTTAAATTGACCTACCCCAATCTCGCCACCTTGCTGGCTTATGGCAGGGGAGCAAGACAGGACGAAGGCGCAACCATCGCCCCCAGCAGCAACCCCCTTGCCAGTGCGTAATCCAATCTTCTGCGCCGCACGCCTGCTTTGTTGTTGCCTTTGAACGGCGACAAAATTAAATCGTGGCTGGTGGTGCGTAGGGTTTCTAGGGCTAAATTAGCACGGGTGATGAGATCGGGCAGGGCTTCGGGCGGAACATTTTGCAGCGCGATGTAGGTGAGTAGTCGGCTGGAAACTTTGATTTTGTCGCGGGCGTAGTGAAAATCGGCTGCTAGGACAAAGGCGATGCGTATTGCGGGATCAGTGCTATCCACGGCGCGCAGGGCAACTTGTCCATCCGCCACGTTAAATTGGATGCGAGCATCGCGTGCGGCGGGTAGGCGTTGACGATGGATGTCACCCAAAGTGGCGCAAAAAATATCCGCCTTGTAAATACGGGCGGCGGTCACGCCATCGCACTGTTGGGTGTCAAAACAGGCAACGCACACGGGGACATCGGTGTCGGTAAATGGGTTGTTTTCCAGCACAGACACGGCAACCAGCGCGTGTTTGGGGAACTTTGAATTTAAAAAGGTTTCTGGAATAATCGCTACCACAAAACGCGCCGCACTTAAACAACGGCGCAAGGCGATTTGGTATAAGTCTTCGTCGTCCGTGTCGGCAAAATACCCCGCCACCGCCGCCCCCACCCCTTTGCGCGAGGCACTGTATTTGGCAAGATAAGGCGGGTTGGTAACGATCATCTGATCCGCAGCGGCGGGGATGGCGAGCAGGCTGTCATTCACCGCCCATTTGACGTGATGAATATCAAGTCCGTTGATTTTGCAGTTAAAAACTGCCGCACATTTGTCCAATAAATGCCCGTCACCTGCAAAAGGATCGAGTACGCGAGGGGCGTGGCTCAGGGCGTGCGCGATAAATTCATAGACAGGTGCGGTCAGCCAAGAGGATTTGACGGTAAAAAATCGCCCCGTCGTGGTTTTATGCGCGTCGATTTGCTTAAAGGTGTTTTTGTCCTTAGAAATCAACATTTTTCCTGTGTTGGCGGGGACGAGATCAAATTTCATTGCGTAGGTGCGTGAGCGCATTTTTATGGCTCTATGTGAATCATAGTGGGTCATCGTGGCACAAGTGCGCAAACTCCCTCCCCTTCAAGGCATAGGTATCTACACAAGTCCGCCGAAGAATTTCATGGCGGATGTTTTGAGTGCCTCCAGTTCATTTTGGGAGTAATTTTGCATGATTTCGAGCATGGAGAGGAAGAC